>JBILGF010000288.1:0-4725 GCA_044351195.1 Burkholderiales bacterium | reverse complement strand
TACGGCCCGGACCCGGGCCCGGGCCCGTCGATGCCGTAGGCGATCGGATAGCGCAGGCGCATGTCCTCGTGGTCAACGCCGTGGCAGTGGTGGCCCAGTGCCGAGAGCAGCGCGACCAGGATGCCGTGGCCCGCGCCGGCATCGAGAACGCGCACGCGGCCCTGCAGCCTGAACGCGATCTCCACGAAGCGGTCGACGCTGCCTCGGAAGACATCTTCCAGGCCGGCATGGCCCAGGTCGTAGAGACGCCCCTGCGCACGCAGTTCGAGTGCGCGGGCGAACAGTTCAGCGCGCGTTGCCGGCATGTTCAGTCCTTCCTGGTCCAACCGGGTGCAAACCCTGCGGACTGTACTCTGGCACGAACACCGCCAGCCGTTGCTTGACCTCGGCATCGTCGGACGCGCCTGCCCGGAGCGCCTCCAGCCAGGCGCCGAGCTGGTCGAGGAAGCCCTCCGGTGCCTGCCGCGCCTGCGCGATACGCAGCTTCGGATGCGGCGTGGTCAGCGTGTGCTCGTCGTCGGCGAGCAACTCCTCGAACAGCTTCTCGCCCGGGCGCAGGCCGCTGTAGACGATGCGGATCTCGTCCTCGGCGAAGCCGGACAGACGGATCATCGAACGCGCGAGATCGGCGATGCGCACCGGCTCGCCCATGTCGAGCACGAAGATCTCGCCGCCCCTGCCCATCAGGCCCGCCTGCAGCACCAGTTGTGCGGCCTCGGGGATCGACATGAAGAAGCGGGTGATGTCGGGATGGGTGACCGTGACCGGGCCGCCGGCGGCGATCTGGTCGCGAAAGCGCGGGATCACACTGCCGGTACTGCCCAGCACGTTGCCGAAGCGCACCATCACGAAGCGGGTGCCGACGGTGGCCTCCTGCAGCCGCTCGCACACGATCTCGGCCAGGCGCTTGGTCGCGCCCATCACGTTGGTGGGGTTGACTGCCTTGTCGGTGGACACCAGCACGAACTTCTCGACCCCGGCATCGATCGCCGCGCGTGCGACCGACCAGGTGCCGCCGACGTTGTTGAGCACTGCCTCGGCGCAATTGCCGGTCTCCATGAGCGGCACGTGCTTGTAGGCTGCGGCGTGCAGCACGACGGACGGGCGATGCTGCTGCATGACCTGGGCCATGCGCACCGCGGAGCGTACATCGCCGGCGATGGCGGCGATCGGGACCCGGCCACCGCCGGCCACGGAGAACTCCTGCTCGATCTGGTAGAGCGCGAACTCCGACGCGTCGACCATCACCAGCAGGCGAGGGCCGAAGCGGGCGATCTGCCGGCACAGCTCCGAGCCGATCGATCCTCCGGCGCCGGTGATCAGCACCACCTGGCCGGCGATCCAGCCGTTGAGTCCGTCCCCGTCGAGCACCACCGGGTCGCGCCCGAGCAGGTCGTCGAGCTCGACCGCGCGGATCTGCGAGACCGTCACCCGGCCGCTGACCAGGTCTTCGAAGGACGGCACCGTCAGCACCTGCAGCCCGGCTGCGGTAGCGAGGCTGGCGGCGCGCTTGCGGTCCTGGTGGCTGGCGGAGGGCATGGCGATGATCGCGTGCGTGGCAGGCACCAGGGGCAGCGTATCGACCAGCAGGTCGAGCGGGCCGAGCACCCGGATGCCGTGGATCGAACGGCCACGACGATTCGTGTCGTCATCGAACAGTGCGGTCACGCGCCATTCGCCGCTGCGCGAGAACTCCTTGATCAGCCCGGCTGCGGCATCACCGGCGCCGAGCACGTAGACCGAGCGCGCGGCCCCCGCCCGTGCCTGTCGCCGCTCGCGCCAGATCCGGTACAGCATGCGGCTGCCGCCCATCGCCATCGCCAGCAGCAGCGGGTCGAGGATCAGTACCGAACGCGGCACGCCGGTCGGACGTCCCAGCAGGGTGAGGACCATCGCCACCGCCATCGCCGACACCACGACCGCGATCGCGATGCGCTGCACGTCGGCCACGCTCGCATAGCGCCAGATGCCGCGGTACAGACCGAACATCCAGAACACGGCCGCCTGCAGCGGTACCACCCAGAGCAGCGAGGCGAGCATTGCGCTGAAGTAGGGCTCGGGCACCTCGAGGTTGAGGCGCAGCCAGAACGCAGCGCACCAGGCTGCGCTGGCAGCGATCACGTCGTGCGTGAAGGCGAGCGTGGCGCGGGAGCGGACACTGAACCGCATCAGGCGCTCACGCGGGTGTACGGCAACGGCCTGCGTGCCGCGTCACCGTTCGGCGCATCGTGGCGCAGCACTGCGCTGCGCGGCGACTCGCGGCCGGTGCAGGGCTTCTGAAGATGGGAAATGCATAAAGCAGGCTTCAGACTGGTTTCCATTGACGATGATCGGTAGCCGCGCCGCGCATTCTGCCATGGTCATCAGACCCGCGGCCTGCGCTCGGCCGATGCGGTCGCCCAGTGTCGGTCGATCGCCAGCATCGATCCGCCGATGGCCATGGCCCACCCGCCGAGTATGGTGGCTTGCCAGACGGGGGGCAGGTACAGTGCGACGAGTGCCGATGCGGCACTGGCAGCCATCAGCGCGTACTCCGCCATGGCGGTGCGTCGATGACCCCACCCCATCCGCACCAGCCGCTGGTAGTAATGCTCGCGGTGCGCCTGCCAGAAACGTTCGCCGCGCAGCAGCCGGCGCAGTAGGGTGCTGGTCGCATCCACGAAAAACGGCGCGAACACCACGAACGGGAACCACGCCGCAAAGTGGCCGGCCGCGATTCCGACTGCTCCCAGCGCGCCGGCAAGGAAACCCAGCGGCACCGACCCGACGTCGCCGAGGAAGATGCGGGCGGGATGGAAGTTCGCTTTCAGGAATACGGCCGAGGCGATCGCGATGCCCAGCGAAAGCGTAGCCAGCGCGCCGTCACCGGCGATCGCGAACGCTGCAGCGAAGGTCCCGAACCCGAATACCGCCATGCCGCCGGCCAGCCCGTCGGAGCCGTCCATGAAGTTGTAGAGATTGATTGCCCAGACGATAAGGAAGGCGGTAGCTACCTGCACGGGCAGCGACAGGGCCGGCAGCGCTAAGGCGGTGAACGCTGCCGCGCAGGCGGCATGAACGCCGAAGCGCAGCACGATCGGCATGCCGCGCCAATCGTCCGCGAACGATAGCGCGGCCAGTACCAGCGCGCCAGCGACGAGCACGGCATGCGTCGGCCAGCCGGGCAGGCAGGCAGCGAGCACGCCTGCCATCACCGCGAGCCCGCCGCTGCGCGGCACCGGGATCTGGTGTAACGAGCGCTCGTTGGGCCGGTCCATCGGCAGCCTGGCGCGGCCAGGGCCGAGCAGCCAGGCGAGCGTGACTGCCGATGCCAGCAGTGCCAGCAGCGGACTGGACCAGCCCGGCATCAGCGCGTCCGCCCTTCGACCGGGCGGGGCGATGGCCTTGCTCGATGCGGTATCTTCACGCCTTGCGCCACACCACCCGGTTCACGTAGTCGGTGTAGCCGAGGATGATGCGCAGCACCTTCTCGGACACCGCCGGGCGGTGGTAGTCGGCCACCGGCGCGAGCGTGCGCGCCGGGCTGCCGGCCGGCTCGCCGCGCGACTGGGTCTCGAGCACCTTCAGCCCCTGCAGCACGCGGTCGGTGTCGAGGCCGACCATCATCACCGCCGCCTCTTCCATCGCCTCCGGACGTTCGTGCGCCTCGCGCAGGTTCAGTGCCGGGAAGTCGAGGATCGACGACTCCTCGCTGATGGTGCCGCTGTCCGACAGCACCGCACGCGCATGGCGCTGCAGCTGGACATAATCGAGGAAGCCGAACGGGGTGTGCAGTTCGACCAGCGGGTCGAGCGTGGCCGCGCGCGCGGCGAGGCGATTGCGGGTGCGCGGATGGGTGCTGAAGACGATGCGCTGGCGGAACTTGCGGGCCAGCGCATCGAGCATCGCCGCGATACGCTCCAGTGCGGCCGGCGGATCGACATTCTCTTCGCGGTGCAGGCTGACCACGAAGTATTCGCGGGCATGCAGCTCGAGCCGGGTCAACACGTCCGAGGCCTCGATGCGCGGCAGGTAGTGGTGCAGCACCTCGTGCATCGGGCTGCCGGTCTTGATCACGCGATCCGGCGGCAGGCCTTCGCGCAGCAGGTAGTCGCGCGCGATGTCGCTGTAGGGCAGGTTGACGTCGGAGATATGGTCGACGATGCGCCGGTTGAGCTCTTCGGGCACGCGCTCGTCGAAACAGCGGTTACCCGCTTCCATGTGGAACACCGGGATCTTGCGCCGCTTGCAGGCGATCGCCGACAGGCAGCTGTTGGTGTCGCCGAGAATCAGCACGGCGTCCGGCCTCTCGGCCTCGAGCACCGGGTCGACACGCATCAGGGTCTGGCCGATGGTGTCGATCGCGGTCGACCCGGGTGAGGCGGCAGCCAGGAAGTGGTCGGGCCGGCGGATGCCGAGTTCCTCGAAGAAGACATCGTTGAGCGAGTAGTCGTAGTTCTGGCCGGTGTGCACGAGCACCAGTTCGGTGGCCTGGTCGAGCCGGGCCAGCACGCGCGACAGCCGGATCAGTTCCGGCCGGGTGCCGACGATGGCCATCACCTTCAGTTTCTTCATCAGACCCCCTCGGGGTAGGTATCGGGCGCCGCGGGATCGAAGATCTCGTGCGACCAGAACAGGGTGAACAGCTCGCCCTGGCCGGTGTTCCGGATGTCGTGGGTATGCAGCGTCGGCATGTCGATGTAGACGGGTGCATCGCCGCGCACCTCGAACGCATGGGTGTCGGTG
>JBILGF010000287.1:0-4729 GCA_044351195.1 Burkholderiales bacterium | reverse complement strand
AGTCGCTGTGCCAGATCACTTCGCCATCGCCCAGTTCGCCGATCGGCACCCCACCGACCTTGCGGTTGGACACCACGGTAATCTCTGGCGGACCGTCGAAGTGCTGGTGGCTCGAACGTTCGCTCGCGGTCGGCGGCGTCTCGAGCGGCCCGAAGCGCAGCGACACCTCGACCTGCTGCGCATCCGACAGGTCCTGTCCGCGCACCAGCACCAGGATGTGGTCGAGATAGGCCTGGTGCAGCACGCGGAACGACTCATCGTCGAGCGTGCGCAGGTCGAGCCCGCGGATCTCCGCGCCCATTGCGCCGGCGAACGGGACTACTTCAAGTTTTCCCACACGGCCGCTGATCACGGCGCGGCGTGCTGCTGTCGTTGCAATCACGGCTGCTCCTCCTGCTTCCTGCTTCCTGCTTCAGTCGTCGTCGCTGAAGTCGCTTTCGTTGTCGCTACCGTCTTCTCTTCCGTTTCAGTACCTGCTGCTGAGCTCAGCGGATGCGGAACCGCTCGACGCGAGCTTCGCTGACCTGAACGCCGAGCCCCGCGCCCACCGGACGACGCAGCGTGCCACGCACGATCGGCACCGGCTGGTCGCACACATCCTCGGCGAGGTAGTGCTGGGTGACGTTGAGCCCCCAGTCGAGGTTGGGCGCGAGGCAGCCGAGTTGGGCCACCGCCGCCGCCGCGATGCTCGACTCGGCGACCTTGCACGCGAGGTTGATGCTCAGCCCCAGCGTGTCGCAGGCCCACATCGCCTGGACCGCCGGACCCACGCCACCAAGCTTGATCGTCTTGATGTTCGCGCCCTGGATCGCACCCATCCGGTGCAGCATGCGCAGGTCGGCGACGCTACCGATCGACTCGTCGCCGTTGAGCGGGATATTGCACACCCGGGCGAGCGCGGCCATGCCGTCGAAGTCGTCGCCGGGCAGCGGCTGCTCGATGAACATCAAATTCGCTTCGCGCGCCCGCTGTGCGAAAAGCCGCGCGTCGGCGAAGCTCATGCCGGTATTCGCATCGGCGCACAGCGCGACCTCCGGCCCCAGGCAGCGGCGTACCTCGACCGCCGCCTCGGCCTCCTCCAGCGGGTGCTTGATGCCGATTTTCAGCTTGAAGAAGCGCCAGCCCGCCTCGAGCTCGCGCCTGGCCTCGGCGATGTCGTCCTCGATCCTCGGGTTCCCGAGCAAGTACATCGGCAGCAGGTCCTCTCGCAGCGCACCGCCGAACAGGTCGGCGAGCGACACCCCGAGGTGCCGACCCACGAGGTCGGCCAACGCCATGTCGACTGCACACTTAGCACCCGTGTTGCCGACCAGCGCGCGCGCACAGCGTCTGCTCAGCGCCGCGCGCTGCAGCGCATCCCGGCCGACGAGCAGCGGACCAAGGTAGGTATCAACCGCGGCGACCATCCCGGGTAGCAAGTCGCCGGTCATCTGCGGCGCGGACGACGCCTCGCCCCAGCCGACCAGGCCATTCTCGGCCTCGATGCGCACCAGCAGGTTCATCGACTGCTCGATGCACTCGCCAGCCATGACCACCGGCTTCTTCAACGGTAGCGCGACCGGGATCGGGTCGACCCGGCGGATCTTCAGCGGCGCTGCGGCGCGGGCGGATTCGTTCATGTCCGTGCTCCGGGGGGTTCGTTCGTGGTGTCGGCAGCAGCCACAGCGATCGTTTCAGCCAGCGTGAATGCGCGGCCGCCGTTCTGCGCGGAGGCCAGCGACGCATAGACCGCGCCCAGCGCCTGCACGCCATTGGCGGCGGAGATCTCGGCTTCGCGATCGGCCACGATTGCCTCGGCGAACTGTTCGAGTTCATCGCGGAACATGTCGCCGGCCGGCACCACGATCTCCTCCCGCGCCGCGTTGCCCTTGCCGCGCGCCTGCACCCACAGGCGCGCGCCTTCGTGCAGTCGGCCAGCATCGGCCCAGTACGCCTGGTCGACCTCGTAGAACACGCTCGCCCGGTCGCCGGTGACCCGGATGTCGTAGCGCCCCGGACTCGTCCAGCTGGACACGACGCTGCCCGACTTGCCATCGGCGAAGGCGACCGACACCACCCACTGGTCTTCGACTTCCGCCGCCAGCGGTGAACGGTGCGCACAGGTCGCCGACACCGAATGCAGATCGCCACCGAGATAGCGTAGCGTGTCGAACTGGTGGATCGCGATCTGGCTCAGGCATCCGCCCGGCGAGCGATCGCTGTACCAGCGCCAGTCGTCCGCGGTGAGGCGCAGGCCGCGGTCGTTGCAGAAGGCGGCCTCGACCAGGTTGACCGTGCCCAGGCGCCCCTCGTCGATCATTGCGCGGATCAGGCGGGTGCCGGACAGGAAGCGCGCACAATGGCCGACCACGACATGGACGCCATGGGCCCGCCCGAGCCCGGCCACGGCAAGGCCGTCGGCCAGCGCGTTGGCCACCGGCTTCTCGATGTACACATGCTTGCCTGCAGCCGCGGCCTCGCGTGCGAACGACAGGTGCATCTCGTTCGGCAGGGTGAGCAGCACGCCGTCGATCGCCGGATCCTGCAGCACTTGCGCATAGCTGTCCGCCGCCGGGATGCCGGTCGCCTCGACGAAGCGCGCAAGCCGCGCACGGTCGCGCCCGACGCAGCACGCGATGCGCAGTTTCGACGAACCGGCCGCCGCCTTCGCCAGCACCAGCCCCCAGGCCCCGGTACCCACCAGGGCCAGCCGCGCCGTGCGCGGCCCCATGCCATCCAACATCATTCAGCCTTCACGTTCGCGTCGCGCGCAACCCGCGCCCATTTCTTGAGGTCCTGCTCGAGCAGCGCGCGGAAGGCTTCCGGCGTGCTGCCCACGCCTTCGGCGCCGAGGGCGGCGAACTGCTGTTTCATCTGCGGATCGTTCACCGCCTTCACCGAATGCGCATGCAGTTGCCGGAGCACCCCGGGCTGCAGGCCGGCCGGGCCGAAGAACGCGTACCACGAGCCCAGCTCGTACCCGGGCAACCCAGACTCCGAGATCGTCGGTATGTCCGGCAGCAGTTCGGACCGCTTCAGCGAGCCGATGCCGATCGCACGCACCTGCTGCGAGCGGATCGCCGGTGCCGAAGCAGAGATGGAGTTCCAGGTGGTCGCGAGTTGACCGGCAATGGTGTCCATCATCGCCGGCGGCAGCCCCTTGTATGGGATGTGCACGCCCTTGATGCCGGCCATTAGGTTGAAAAGTTCGTAGCCGAGGTGGGCCGAGCTGCCGATGCCGGAGGAACCGTAGGTGTACTGGTTCGGGCGCGCCTTCGCCCAGGCGATGAATTCCTCGACGTTCCTGACCGGCAGCTTCGGGTCGACCAGCAGCACGAACGGCGCCTCGGCGAGCAGGGAAACCGGGGTAAAGTCGTTCAGCGGGTGGTACGGCAGCTTTGGGTAGATCGCCGGATTGGTCGCATGGGTACCTGTGGTACCCATCAGGATCGTGTAGCCGTCCGGCGCCGCGCGCGCCACCAGTTCGGAGCCGATGATCCCCGACGCCCCGGCCCGGTTATCGGCGACCACGGCTTGTCCGGTGTTCTCCTGGATCTTGCGACCGATCAGGCGGGCGAAGATATCTGCGCCACCACCGGCGGGGAACGGGATGATCAGCCGCACGGCCTTCATCGGGTAGCTGGTCGCGGCCGACCGGGCCTGCGCCGGGCCTGTCGTCGCCATCCAGCCGGGCAGCGTGGCGATGAACGCAGTGGACAGCACGAGCAATGATTTCATGGCGGCTCCGGCAGATGCAGGATCCGGAGCAACACCCCGGGCGTATCGCCGTGCACCGTGCCTTGCCGGCCACGGCATTCGGCGAAGACACCGGAGCGCATGCATTGCAGGCAAGTGCATGCGCGACGGTCGCCCGGGGCTCCTCCTCCAGATGGCGGGCGGAGGTGTGTCCCTCCGTCACCGCTGAAACGGACAATACGGCTAGCGCCGTGCGAGAGCAATCCCCCAGCGGTTATGGATCGCATAGCTGCTGCCTATGCGACCTGCAAGAGCAGGAAAGTCGGAAGCGGTTGCGATGGCAGCCCGGACGGGCCCCTGCTGCTTCAGCGCGTACCGGCCTCGATCATCCCCTTCAGCACCCCGAAGTTCGCCGCGTCCATCGTGATCTCGCGCGCGTTGATCCAGCGGTCAAGTTCGGTGACCGCATCGTTGGCCGGTGTCGGGATGCCCAGCTCGCGTCCCTTGCAGGCAACCAGCCCGCTGATGAAGGCGATCTCGCTCACCCGGCCCTTCAGGTGGTCATGGATCGGCGCGGTGCGCCCGCCGCCGACATGCGACATCAGCGTCTTCATGGTGGTGATCAGGTTCTCGTCGCTGGTGCCGGCGAACTCGTCGGCGCGGATGCCGAACAGCGGCTGCATGCGGTAGCCGAGCGCCGCGCCCACGGCCATCGATTCACGGCCCAGCCTGACCGACACGTCGAACATGCCCGGCAGCGCGACAGCCTCGAAATTGCGCAGCCCGAGCAGGCTGAACGGCCCCATGGTCATCGAATTGGCGATCAGCTTGGTCCACTTCGCGCCCGCGATGTTGTTGCTCACCTCGCAGCGGCCAACCTTGCCGATCAGCGTGGCAATGTCGCGCACCCGCTGGGTGTAGCTGCCGTCGAGTTCGCCCACGGTGAACCAGGTGCCCTCGCGCGTGGTGTTGCGCTGGATCCGTCCCGGCGTGAACAGTTCGGCTTGCAGTTCGACCACGCAGCCGACCACCCGCGGCGCACCGATGATCGAGG
>JBILGF010000286.1:0-4736 GCA_044351195.1 Burkholderiales bacterium | reverse complement strand
GCGGCTGCCGCACGCGGCGGCGGCGTATCGACGAATCTACAACGCGGTCGCGCTGGTGGCGCTGGTGCCACCGCTGTGGCTGCAGTGGCAACTCTCGGGTGCACTGCTGTTCGAACCGCCAGCGGCGCTGCGCATCGCGCTCGATATCGCCGCGCTGGCAGCGGTGGCGACTTTCGTCCGGACGCTGCGCTGGTACGACATGGCGGCCTTCGCCGGGCTGCGACCGGAGACCGGTGGCGATGGCGAAGGCTTCACCTTGTCCCCGCTGCACCGGCATGTCCGGCACCCCTGGTACTTCCTGTCCCTGGTGATCGTCTGGACGCGGCCGATGGATGCTGCATGGCTGCTGACCTCGATCGCGATCACCCTGTACCTGGTGGTCGGTTCGCACCTCGAGGACAACAAGCTGGTCGCCACCTTCGGGCACGCGTATCGCCGCTACATCGAGCGGGTGCCGGGGCTGTGGCCCTGGCCTGGCCGCAGCCTGTCTGCGGCGGAGGCCGGCGACTGGATGCAGCGCCATGGCCTTGTTCCCGCAGGTGGCGCGGCCACGGATCGCACACCGGATCAGGGATAGAGCCACCAGGCGTAGAGGTTCAGCACGCCGACCGTCAGCACCAGCATGACCGCAAGGTAGGGCAGGTTCCAGCGGATGTAGGTCCCGATCGGGATGCCGTAGCGCGCCTGCATGGTCAGCACGGTGCCCGAGGTCGCGCAGGCGGGAAGACCGACCGCCCATGCGCACAGGAATGCCAGGGCGAGCAGGTCGGGCTCGGGCGACAGCGGCGCCAGCAGCACCCCGACCAGCGGGATGGTCACGATCGGATGTACCCCGGCCCAGGCCACCAGCGTGCAGGCGACGAAGACGAGACTCGCCTCGACGCCGCCGAAGCGGGAGAACGGTGCCCCGATGTCGAGGAAGGTGAGCACTGCCGAAAGCCCCGACGCGAGCAGCCCGGCCGCAAGGAAGATCCACAACTCACCTGCCAGGCCGGGCAGCCGTGCCGGCACATGCCGCTGCAGCCGTCCGGCGGCCGAGGCCAGGCCCCGCGTCGCCAGCAGCGTCGCCGCGGTGATTACGATCGCCAGGGTCGCGATCACCGGCTGGATCGACCATGTCGGCTGCCACTCGTGCACCGCGAACACGCCGATCGCCAGTGCGAACGGGATCCAGAGCCCGTTGACGTCGATCGGGTAGCCTTCGAAATCGCGTGCATGGTCGAAGCGCGCGGTGGACAACCAGGCCCACAGCACCAGCACGGCGATCGCTCCGAGCGGCAGTCCCATCATCACCAGCGTGAACAGGCTGGACCCCTCGGCCACGGTGAGCGCCACCGCCATCGCACCCAGGAACGGGGCCCAGAACGCGCAGGTCGAGAACGCAGTGCCCAGCGCCATCGCCTGCTGGCGGGTCAGCGTCCCCTCGGGCGGTGCCGGATAGTCGGGCACCGGGACGCCCGGACCGGGCGCGCGGCGCAGCCGGTCGGCAGCCACCAGCGCAGCCGTGAGGTTGATCACCGCGCCGAACACATGCACGCCGGCGATCGTGCGCAGCAGTGCGAGACGGCCCCGGCGCAGTGGCGCGGCCCCGGCCGTCTCGCGCACCGTGACCAGCGGCAGGAAGGCCACTCCGACCAGCATCGCGATGATCAGCGTGTTCATCGTCAGCGCCTTCGACAGAAGACCGTCCTGCCCCTGCAGCGCACCGAAGGCCATTCCAGCCGCGCCCAGCGACCCCATCACGACCACCATCATCCGCTGGCGGCGACCAAGCCGATGCCACAATGGGAATGCAGCAGCCCAGGCGACGATCCCCGGAAGCCAGTCGGGGATCGCCGGCAGCATCTCGGCCACGATCGCCAGCGCCACCACCGACATCAGCAACCAGCCGCCGAGCCGGTGCCGCCCGGACGGTTGCAGTTCGGTCACGGGTGGGTCACGGGTGGGAGATGATCTGCAGTCGGCGGGCAGGCGGGCATGTTCCCGAATATAACGCCGGCGTCTGCCGATTGCCGATTGCCGATTGCGCTCACGTACACTCGCCACCGATGGATGCCCTGCTCCTGCTCAAGCTGGCGACAATGCCCCTGGTGATTGTCACCGCGACGCTGGCCGGGCGGCGCTACGGTGCCGCAGTGGCCGGGTTGATCCTCGGACTGCCGATCGTGTCCGGTCCGATCTCGGTATTCGTGGCGGTCGAACAAGGCATCGATTTCGCGCGCGAGGCTGCCTCCGGCACCCTGCTCGGCCTGATCGCGCTGGCAACCTACTGCCTGTCCTACGGTTTCGCCGCGCGCCGCTTCAGCTGGCCGGGTGCGCTCGCATGCGGCCTTGCCGCGACCGCCTCGATGGTCTGGCTGCTCGCTGCGATCGCGGTGCCGGAACACGTGGTGATCTGGGTCACCGCCGCGGCGGTCGCGTTCGCGATACGGGCATGCCCCGCCCCGGGCCCGGCGATCCGCCGCAATCCGCCACCGGCCTGGGACCTGCCCGCGCGCATCGCCGTATCCACCGCGTTCATGATGACGGTGACCCTGTTCGCCGCCGCCATCGGCCCGACCATGACCGGCATGGCCTCGACCTTTCCGGTGATGCTTTCGGTGATGGCCCCGTTCACCCACCGCGTCGAGGGCCAGGCCGCGGTGCTGTCAATGCTGCGCGGCTGCATCGAGGGGCTGGTCACCTTTGCACTGTTCTTCCAGTTGCTGAAGCTCACCCTCGGCCAGTGGCCGGCGCCGCTCGCCTACGGGTGCGCACTGGCCGCAACCCTCGTGGCCGCCGCCGGCGTGCTCGCCCTGCAACGCCGGCGCCAGGACGGAACAGGCAGGGTCAGGCCCGGATTTTCTCAGTCGTAGGAGTGTGGGTGACTGGCGCGCGGGACAGCGTCCCGGACAGGTGCACATGCGAATCGACGAAGCCCGGCACCATGCCGAAGTGGCTGCCGTCGACGACCCGGTCGACGCTCGCACGCGGATGGCGCGCAGCGATGTCGGCGGCGCTACCGACATCGACGATGCGGTCGTCCTCGACCAGCACCGATGCGTCGTGCAGCACCCGGTCGTCGCGATCGACCGTGAGCAGGAACTCGAGGTGGTCGATCAGCGTGCGCATCGGGCGCCTAGCGGGAGATCGTCTTCCAGGCTGCGTCGGCGGCCAGCAGCACGGTGCTGTCGCCGCGGTATGGTCCGACGAACTGCACGCCCAGGGGCAATGCCTTGTGGCCGATGCCTGCCGGAACGGTGACGCAGGGCAGCCCGAGCGTGGTCCAGTTCTTGTTGAACAGTGAATTGCCGGTGCTGGTCAGGCCGAACGGAGCCTCGCCGGGCGCGCTCGGGGTGAGCAGCACGTCGACCGTGCGGAACGCGTCGATGAACATCGCGCCCACCTCGAGCACCACGTCGATCGCGCGCTCGTACAGCTCGCGCGAAGTAGACCGGCCGCGCTCGATGCGCGAGCGCAGATCCTCGCTGAGCAGGTCGCGGTGGTTGTCGTATTCGTAGCCGAGGGAGTACGCCTCCTCGAACTGCATGATCGTGGCGTTCGCGTCGTAGATCGCCACCGCCTGCGGCGGCAGGTCGGCGTCGACCACTGTCCAGCCGGCTGCGCGCAGCTTGTCGGCGACGTCCGCGAGCAGGTTGCGCGTGTGCTCGTCGGTCTTGTCCCAGTGCGGCGTGCGATACAGGCCGACGCGGGGCCTGGCCTTGTTGCGCGCGAAGTCGGGCAGCGGCCGGCCGGAGCTGGCACATGCCAGCAGGGCGGCATCCTCGACCGTGCGTGCATGGGTGCCGATCGTGTCGAGGGATTCGGCGACGATCTTCAGGCCTGCACGGTTGATGGTGTTGAACGTCGGCTTGTAGCCGACGATGCCGCAGAACGCAGCCGGCCGGATGGTCGAACCGCCGGTCTGGGTACCGAACGCGAACGGCACCATCTGGTCGGCCACGGCCGCGGCAGACCCGCTGGAAGAACCGCCGGGGGTGTGGCTCAGGTTGTGCGGGTTGCGAGTGCGCGCCGGATGGTTGTTGGCGAACTCGGTGGTCTCGGTCTTGCCGAGGATCACCGCGCCGGCACGGCGTGCCGCAGCGATGCAGGCAGCATCGGCGCGCGGGCGATAGCCGCCGTACACGGCCGAGTTGTAGGCGGTCGGCATGTCGGCGGTGTCGATCACGTCCTTCACGCCCACCGGTACGCCATGCAGCACGCCGCGGCGCGGCCCACGGTCGCAGGCACGCGCCTGCTCGATCGCGAGATCAGGGTCGAGGAATGCCCATGCCTGGACGGTCGCCTCGCGTTCCGCGATGCGTGCAAGGCATGCCCTGACCAGGGTTTCGCTGGTCAGTCGACCCGCGGCGATCTCACGCGCGGCCTGGGTTGCGGAGAACTGGTTGGCAACGCTGGCCATCGGGTTTTTCCTCTTCTTGGGCGGGCTCGGGAAGAATGCATCCGGACGGCTCGACTGTATCACGCGACCGGTCCCTGCCTGCTCTATGATCTGACCCCGGACGCTTCCGGATACATCCGGATGCAACCTGACTCGCCCCGGTTCCGGGCGCGCATCCCAGCCAAGGCCTCCATGCCGACCCTGCAACACCCGTCCTGCCCGCGCATCGTCGATCGCGCCTTGCACCCGCTGCGTCAGTGGCTCACCGCAATGATGGTCGTCGCCGCCTCGCTTTCGACGCCGCACGCGGTCACGGTCGGCAGCGCGACCGCCGCACTGGCCGGCGCCCTGTCGC
>JBILGF010000285.1:0-4738 GCA_044351195.1 Burkholderiales bacterium | reverse complement strand
ACGAGGAATATCCCCAGCGCACTGATCGGCGCCGCCGCCAGTGCCGGATCGATGAACGCCGGCAGCGCCAGCCAGAACAGCACCGCCGCAGACGGCACGCTCACCGTCACCCCGGCACGGGCGCTCATGTGGCGCAGACCGACGTTGCTCGCGATCATCGCGCAGGCGAAGGCGAACGCCGAGGCGAGAGCAAGCAGGAGCGTCAACGCGGGAGCATCCGATGCGACATGCGATCCTTTTCCCGGCGCGCCGGCCGCCAGTTGATCCGGGGCGACACGCCATGCTGGACGCGGCGTCGCCATACCCTACAGATGATCGCACGCCGGGCCGCAGCCGCCGCACGGACTTCTGGCGCCTGCGCCATCGCCCACAGCCGTGCCCAGCAAGGCACCGAGTGGGAGGTCCCGGTCGCCTCTGCATTTCCCAGGACAAGGTCCCCGGCCTGGAGCGGCAGCGTGCGGACCCGTCGCTGCAGGGCGTGCTGCGCATGCGTGTGCGAGCCGACCGCCAGATCACCCCGCTTGCCCTCGAGTTCAGGCCGCGTCCGGAGCCTGTGCCTCGGGACTGGCCGGGACTGATGATGCATCCATGGGCGCCGGCTGCAATTCAATCCAGATACTGTCGCCCGCTTACCTGGTGATCCTTGCCGAAAGGAACAACAGCAGTGGGTTATCCGGCGATGCATCAAAGCCGAAGTTCAGGTAGTCCCCTGCTGCCTTCTCATCGAGTGCGTCGACGAACAGGCCAATCCCGCCTGCCTCAGCGTAGATGCGCTGCGCCCGCGCCAGGGCATCGACCAGCAGCAGTTCGCCCAGTCTCTTGCCCTGATACTGCCGGTCGACTGCCAATCTGCCCAAACGTACGCCTGGGATTCGACGCGGCAGTTTCCTGCGCCAGGCTTCTGGCATGTGCCGGTTCTCGAGTTCAGCCAGCGTCAGCGCGTAGTAGCCGCAGATGCGGCCTGGCGCTTCCTCGCGCACGGCAACAAAGGTCTTTGAAAGACGCTTTTCCTGATGCTGACGGGCGACCTGCCGCAGCCACGCATTCAGTTCCTGCTGGCCGCAATCGAATCCCTGCCGGTCATCATCCCCAGCTAAAGGTCGTACCTGCATCATCTCGCCTGGCCTTCTGGTAACGCTTCAGGGCGGCCTTCAGCTTGGCATTCGGCTTGGGCGGGTTCTCCATGAGGTCGAGCAACCAGCTCCAGTCGCGCGGCGACAGACGAATCACGTCCTCACGTTCGATGACAGCCTGTGCTTCCTTCACTGCGGCCTGGACCAGAAACTGATTGACCGTGGCGCCGGTCAGTTCGGCGGCATGGCACAACGTCTGGTAGACGTCATGTGGAACTCGGGCGCCGATACGATCTTGCTTTGCAATGGCAGCAGGCATTCTTGTTCCTTCAACGATCGCTGGTGCGGTCAGCGTATTACTGTCGCCATTCTGACGCCAGAGTGCGTGCGTCTCTCGTCAGCGTCTCTTCCATGTCGCTTCCATGGGGCAGGCAAGCCAGGTGGTGGCGGCGATACAGACGCTGTGGCTCGAGCGCGTCGGCGCAACGCTTGCGTCCTCGAGGCCGCGCGACCACCGCGCAGCCCCTCGTGCGTCACTTCCCGCGCGCGAGCGTGCGCGCCGTCCAGTCGAGCAGGTCGTCGACCACCTGCTGGGAGGCGACGATCAGCGCACTGACCGCGCCGGGGGCATCGGGCGTGGCGCAGGGCCGTTCGCTGGAGAAGGCTTGCTGGGCGATCGGCGCGCGCGTGAGCGCGGAGAGCAGGCTCGCGCGAACGCGCACCACTACGCGGGCCTGGTCCGGCGCGTCGAACCACTGCGCGAACTCTGCGAGGTCCACGCGCAGCACGGCCACTGGCGCGGCGCCCTCGACCGCGTACACGCGCGCCAAGCCGCCTCGGGCGGCCGTCCGCTCGCGCAGCCGCTCGGCCAGCAGCGCCGACGGGGCCGCCGCCCAGCTGGTGCTGGCGTAG
This sequence comes from Burkholderiales bacterium, assembly GCA_044351195.1. Classification (GTDB taxonomy): domain Bacteria; phylum Pseudomonadota; class Gammaproteobacteria; order Burkholderiales; family CAIKXV01; genus CAIKXV01. The sequence goes on along the minus strand of JBILGF010000285.1, from coordinate 2,753 downwards.
GCCCGCAGGCGACCCGGGGTGTCCCACAGCAGGCGGTAGGCGAGCGCGGGGCTATCCAGCCAGTCGGGCGCGGCCACGGTGCCGATGGCCACCGGCGCGGGCAGCATCGCGGCCGTGGCGGGCAGGGGGGCGGCCGGACCGAAGTCGTGGCGCGCCGGCGCCACCGGACGTTCCGGCGCCAGCGTGCAGCCTGCCAGCGGCAGCCACGCGGCGGCGGCGACGAGACGCCGGCGCGTGGCTGCCGACGACGGGGAGGGCGGGTGATTCATCGCGTGCACCTCGTCTGAGGGGGCAGGTGGGCACTTGCCGCTGCGGCCGTGCACGGCGCTCACCGGGGTGGCCATGGTGGGGTCACGTATCCGGCCTCCCCGGGCCCGGGCGCGGCGGGGCTGCGCCCGAACAGCAGGCTGTGTGGCTGTGACTGCAGATCGACGACGGCCCGCTCGATCGCGCGCGCGTTGCGCGCGAGTTCATCCATGAACGACGACATCTGCGGCCAGGCGACGTTGAGCAGGGTGTCGCTGACCGCGCGCCCGCCTTCGCCCATGCGCTCGGCCGCGCGCAGCGTGCGCTCGACGTCGTCCAGCCGCGCGCCCGCCTCGCGCGTGAGCGTGGTGAGTTCCCCCGCGAGCTGCTCGACGCGGCGCAGCGAACCTCCCGCCTCGCGCACCAGGCCGCCCGAGGCGTCGACCACCGGCCCGGCGCGCTCGGCGAGCGCGGCCAGCCGCTCGCCGGCGCGCTGGGCGGAGAGCAGCGTCGCGCTCACCCGAGCGAGGTTGTCGTCGGAGAGCAGCCGCGACACGCGCGCGGCTACCTCCTCGATGTCGGCGATCAGTTCCGGTCCGCCGGCGCGCAACTGGTCGAGCAGCGATGGGTCCATCGGAACGCGCGGCGGATTCGCCGGGTCGGGCACCAGCCGCTCGGCCGCACTACCACCATCGCTGAGGCTCACGTGCGCGATGCCGGTCACGCCCTGGAAGCCGAGCTGGGCGCGGGTTTCGCGGGTGATCGGGGCGCCACGGTCGACGCGGATCGCCACGAGGATCTGGCGCGGGTTCTCGGGGTCGAAGCGGACCGATTCCACCCGCCCGATCTGCACGCCACGCAGCCGCACAGGTGCCTGAGAGCCCAGGCCACTTACCGAACCGGTGGTCACCAGCAGGTAGCGATCGCGCGGCTCGTCGGTGTCGCGCAACCAGAAATACGCCGCCGTCACCGCCACGCCGAGCAGGAGCACGAACAGGCCGGCGAGCAGCGCATGTGAACGGTCTTCCATCGCAATATTGTGACGGGTTTGTCAGTCGGCTGCGCGCGCCACGGCGGTGTCGCCGGAGCCGACCGGCGGCGGGCTCGCAGCGAAGAACGCGGCGACCGCCGGATCGTCCAGCGCCGCCACCTCGGCCACGGTGCCGATGGCCGCGATGCGCCCGTGCGCGAGTACCGCCACGCGATCGGCCAGCGCCTCGACCGTCTCGCGATCGTGCGTGATGATCACCACGGTGGGGGCCAGTTCGGCGGCCAGTTCGCGCAACAGCCCCACGAAGCCGCGGGCCAGCACCGGATCGAGCCCCGCGGTGGGTTCGTCGAGGAACAGCAGTTCGGGGTCGAGGGCGATCGCGCGGGCAAGTCCCACCCGGCGCGCCATGCCACCGGACAGCTGCGACGGACGCTTGCCATGGTGTTCCGGCCCGATGCCGACCATCGACAGCTTGAGCGCGGCCACGTCGCGCACCAGCGCGTCGTCGAGGCAGCGCAGTTCGCGCAGCGGCAGCGCGACGTTGTCCAGCGCGCCGAGCGCCGAGAACAGCCCGCCCTGCTGGAACAGCACGCCCCAGCGCGCACGCACTGCCGCCAGCGCGTCCGGCCCGGCCGTGGCGAGATCGGTCCCGAACACCGCGACCCGCCCGGCTGCCGGGCGCTCCAGCCCCAGCAACTGGCGCAGCAGCGTGGTCTTTCCGCTGCCCGAGCCGCCCACCACCGCCAGCACCTCGCCCCGGCGCACCTGCAGCGAGAGGTCGCGATGCACCGTCTGGCTGCCGAAGCGCGTCTCGAGCCGATCAACCTCCAGCACGATCTCCGCCGGATCGCTCATCGCCGCAGCCCCATGCCCGAGAAGGCGACCGCGAACACCGCGTCGGCGAGGATCACCCCGGTGATCGAGATGACCACCGATGCGGTGACACTGCGCCCGAGGCTGGCGGTGTCGGGCCGGGTGCGCAGGCCGAAGTGGCAGGCCACGATGGCCACGAGCACGCCGAACACCACGCCCTTCAGCAGCCCGATGCCGATATTGAGGAGCGGCAGGGTCACCCGCAGCCGCTCGATGAACTGCGCGGCGGGCAGCCCGAGTTCGATCTGGGCGGCGAGCACGCCCCCGGCCAGTGTCGCCACGCTCGTCCAGGCCACCAGCAGCGGGACCACGATCGCGAGCGCCAGCACGCGCGGCAGCACGAGCCGCAGGCCGTGCGCGATGCCCAGCACCGTCATCGCGTCCAGTTCCTGATTGAGCCGCATCACGCCGATCTGCGCCGTGATCGCCGAGCCCGAACGCCCGGCCACCAGGATCGCCGTGAGCATCGGGCCCAGCTCGCGCACGACCGTGATGCCCAGCAGGTTGACGATGAACACTTCGGCGCCGAACTGCTGCAACTGCCTGCCGGACAGGTAACAGAACACCACGCCGACGAGAAAGCCGACCAGCGCGGTGATTGGCAGCGCCTGCGCGCCGGTGCGGAACACCGCCGCGGACAGGT
>JBILGF010000142.1:0-7306 GCA_044351195.1 Burkholderiales bacterium | reverse complement strand
ACAGGGCTACGTGCTCAACGAACAGACAGTGGCGGTACTGGTCGAGCAGGCCCGGGTCCATGCGCAGGCGGGCGTGGACGTGGTTGCCCCCTCCGACATGATGGACGGCCGGATCGGCGCGATCCGCCGTCGGCTGGACGAAGGCGGCCATATCCACACCCGCATCCTCGCCTATTCGGCGAAGTACGCATCGTCGTTCTACGGGCCGTTCCGCGACGCGGTCGGCTCCGCGGCCACGCTCGGCGGCAGCTCCAAGTACACCTACCAGATGGACCCGGCCAACAGCGACGAAGCCCTGCGTGAGGTCGCTCTCGACCTGGCCGAAGGCGCCGACATGGTGATGGTGAAGCCGGGCATGCCCTACCTCGACATCGTGCGCCGGGTCAAGGACACCTTCGGCGTACCCACCGCCGTATACCAGGTGAGCGGCGAGTACGCGATGCTGAAGGCGGCCAGCGCGAACGGATGGTTGACCGAGCGGGCAGTGGCCCTGGAGGCCCTGCTTGCCTTCAAGCGTGCCGGGGCGGATGCCATCCTCACCTACTTCGCGCTCGATGCGGCGCGCTGGCTGCGCGAGTCGCGCTGAGTGAACTGAAGCCGTCTCGCCGCCAGCGTACTCAGCGTACGAGGGCGGCCTCGCGGCTGCGCCGTTCGCGCTCGATGCGAAGCAGGTAGCGCTGGATCTTCTGCTGCACGGACTGCGGCATGTCGACGAACCTGAACCCGGCGCGGATGGCATCCGCGCCGTTGCGCAGGCGGACGCTGTTCAGGTTGCTCAGTTCCAGTTCGACGCCGAACGGGGTGTCCGTGCCGATCTGCACGCTGGCGCCGGGGAACCGGGTGCCGACCTGGCTCCGGTCGGCGGGCAGCGCCACGAACGCCGCAAGGCCACCGATGCTCACGTCGTGGGCCTGGAGCTCCAGCATGTCCACCGCGGCGCCGACCGGCAGCCGCAGCCGCACCGGCTCGGTCAGGATGGTGCGCACCCGGAAGTACTCGCGCCGCTGCAGCTTCAGTACCTCGGATGGCAACGCGATGGAAAACGCAGGCCGGCCCTCATGGTCGATCTCGAGAACCTGCCCGACGCTGAACTGCACCTTGACCTTTTCCTGCGTGGTGACCAGCACCACGCGATCGCTTGCGAGCAGACGCAGGTTCGCTGCGTCGTCCGAGCCGCGGTCGATCACCACCCGCTGGCCGGGAACATCGACTTCGATGATCGCCGTCAGGACGAACTGCCGCCCGCGGTTGAAGTAGGCGGTGACGATCCCCCGGTGCTCCGCGATCGAGCTGAGGATGGCCGCGATCTGGGCGGGCGAACGGATGAGGAAGCGGCCGAGATCGTCTGCAGCCGGCCGGTCTGTCTCTTCAGCGGCCATGCGATTCGAGCTCGGTCGCGCACACGTGCGGCGTCATTGCCATTCGCGCAACGGCTCCGGCGCCGCCGTTTCGTCGAGCTTCGCTGCCAGGCTCGCACGCCCGGCGCGCGCCATGGATCGGCCTTCCGCCGTCAGGCGCACCGGCTGGCGGCGGTGCTCGACGGTGAACTGCAGCAGATGCACGTCGGTTCCTTCGACGTTCAGCTCGAAACACGGCACCGTGGCCGCGGCGCCGGCGATGAACACACGGCGCTGGGAAGGGTCGTACGGGATGGCTTGATTCATAAGGAACCACTCGATTGCCTTCTCGTCGTCGGAGTAGAGATGCAGGTGAATCGTCGGGTACTTGCCGATCGCGCCCGACAGAACCGGCCCGGCGAGGTGGGGATCGAAGCGCTCGAACAGATCCATGAGGTCGATGGCCTGCGACCTCAGCCAGTGCAGTTCCTCGCGCTGCGCATCCTCGTAGAAGATGCGCTGGTGCTCGATCAGCGCCGCCTCGAGCTCGACATTGGTCGGCAGGCAGTGCGCGTCCGCCAGGCCCAGCGTACGCGCGGCCTTCTTCTTCGCGAGCCCCCAGTCGTCGACGCCGTCCTCGGCGATCAGCCGCGCGGCCAGTTGCGCGATCTGCTCGCGCATCTGGCGCTGCCGGGACTGGGTCTCTCGTGCCACTCGATGCCTGCGCTCAGAAGATCTGCGTCTTCACGTCGTCCTGCGGCCGGGCATCGGTGCCCTGCCCAGGAACCTCGTGCTCGCGCGGGAGATTCTCGTGATAGAAGAACTCGGCGATGCCGCCGCCGGAGGTGTCGCGCAGCCCTGTATCCGGGTCGATGCGCGCGGTGACGATGCCCTCGGGCGGCGCCATCGGCTCGTCTGGCACACCCTTCAGCGCAGCCCCCATGTAGCTGATCCAGATCGGCAGCGCCGCGGTACCGCCCGTCTCGCCGTTGCCGAGCGTGCGCGGCGTCGAGAAGCCGACCCAGCTCACCGCCACCAGCCCGGGCTGGTAACCGGCAAACCAGGCATCCAGGAAATCGTTGGTGGTGCCGGTCTTGCCCGCGAGGTCGCCGCGGCCGAGCGACAGCGCCCGGGTGGCGGTGCCAGCGCGGATCACGTCCTGCATCATGCTGGTCATCACGAAGGCATTGCGCGCGTCGATCACCCGCTCGGCGCCGGAATCGGCCCCTGCAGGGCTGGCCTCGAACAATACCGCGCCTGTCTGGTCCTCGACCCGCCGGATCATGAACGGCGTGACGCGGAAGCCGCCATTGGCGAACACCGCGTAGCCGGCCGCCATCTGCAGGGGTGTCACACCGCCGGCACCCAGCGCCATCGTGAGGTAGGGCGGATGCAGTTTCGCATCGAAGCCGAACCGGGTGATGTAGTCCTGGGCGTACTGCGGGCCGATCGCCTGCAGCACCCGGATCGTGACCAGATTCCGGGATCGGGCGAGCGCGGTGCGGATACGCATCGGCCCGTCGAACTTGCCATCGTAGTTCCTGGGCGACCAGGGCTCGGAGCCGGTCTCGCTCGCCCCGAAGCTCAGCGGCGCATCGTTGATCACGCTTCCGGCAGTGAAGCCGCGCTCGAGCGCGGCCGAGAAGATGAACGGCTTGAAGCTCGACCCGGGTTGCCGGATCGCCTGGGTGACGTGGTTGAACTGGGTGCGGTTGAAATCGAACCCACCGACCAGCGCCTTGATCGCACCATCGGACGAATCGATCGCCACCAGAGACGCTTCGACCTGGGGCAACTGGGTGATGTACCACCTGTCCTTGTCGTCGCGCTGCAGCCGCACGACCGCGCCGGGGCGCAGGCGCTGCTTCAGCGGCGCAGTCTCGCCGATCATGCGCTGGGCAAAGCGCAGCCCCTCGCCGGTCACCGTGACACGGCCCAGTCCGCGCCGGTAGAGCACCACCGATTTCGCGTCTGCCTGCAGGACGACGGCCGGGAACAGCCCCTCGCTGTCGGGGTCGTCCTGGAGCAGGTCCTCGAGCTTCTCGTCAGTGAAGTTCGCCGGAAGATCGACGAAACGCTCCGGCCCGCGGAAGCCGTGGCGCCGATCGTATGCGACGACACCCCTGCGCACTGACGCGTACGCCGCGAGTTGGTGTTCACTTACAACCGTGGTGTAGACCCTGAGACCTCGTGTATAGGCCTCTTCGCGGAACCGGTCGAACATCACCTGCCGGACCATTTCAGCGACGTAGTCGGCGTGCACAGGCGTTTCGGAACCCTCGCGCCGGGGCGGCATCACGTGCTTCTCGGCGCGCGCCATCTGGGCATCGTCGATGAAGCCCAGTTCGTGCATGCGCCGCAGCACGTACTGCTGGCGCAGCCTGGCGCGTTGCGGATTCACCACCGGATTGAATCGGGACGGGGCTTTCGGCAGCCCGGCGAGCATCGCCATCTCGGCGACCTCAAGCTGGGCGAGCGGCTTGCCGAAATACGTCTGGGCAGCGGCGGCGAACCCGTAGGCGCGCTGGCCCAGGAATATCTGGTTGATGTAGAGCTCGAGGATCTGGTCCTTGCCCAGGCTGGCCTCGATCTTGAACGCAAGGAGCGCCTCGTGGAACTTCCGGGTAAACGTCTTCTCGCGGGTGAGAAAGAAGTTCCGCGCCACCTGCATCGTGATGGTGCTCGCCCCCTGGCGCGCACCACCGCCGGTGAAGTTGGACACCGCTGCGCGCACCACCCCGATGTAATCGACTCCGCCGTGCTGGTAGAAACGGTCATCTTCGGCGGCGAGGATGGCCTTCTTCATCAGATCGGGGACGGCATCGATCTTCACCACCGCCCGGCGTTCTTCCCCGAATTCGCCGATCAGCCGGCCATCGGCGCTGAACACCCGAAGCGGCACCTTGGGCCGGTAGTCGGTCAGGACTTCGAGCGACGGCAGATTGGGAAAGGCGACCGCCGCGGCGAACGCCAGCAGCAGCACGGCGAGCCCGACCCCACCGGCTGCGACGAGGACAATGATCAGCGACCAGCGTTTCAGCATCCTCGATTATAGGCAGATGTCACGTCCCGGATCAGATACGGAAATGAGACAGTGCACCCCGTAACGATCGTCCTCGAACACAAAAAACGCTTTACACTCCAGATAGTTGTTGCTAGCCTTTAAACTTGTTTATGCAATGTGGCCTGAGCCTTCCATGTTCAAAGGAAAACTTGACGTAGTGACGGGCGCGTTCGGTGCACTGCTCCGGGCGAAGGCACAGCCGCTGATCGGCGTGGACATCAGCTCGTCCTCGATCAAGTTCGTGGAACTGGAAGACGCCGGGCGCGGCAAGTATCGCATCGAGCGCTACATGATCGAGCCGCTGGCGAAAGACGCCGTGGTCGACGGCAACATCATGAACCTGGACGATGTGTCCGATTCGTTCAAGCGCGGCTGGAAGAAGCTGAACAGCCGGGTGCGCAACGTGGCACTGGCCCTGCCCACGGCGGCAGTCATCACCAAGAAGATTTCGGTGCCCTCGGGGCAGCGTCAGGAAGAGCTCGAACTGCAGGTCGAGACCGAGGCGAACCAGTACATCCCGTTCGCCCTCGAAGAGGTCAATCTCGACTTCCAGGTGCTCGGCCCGTCGCCGACCAACCCCGACGACATCGAGGTGCTGATCGCCGCGTCGCGCAAGGAGAAGGTCGAGGATCGCGTGGCCGCAGCCGAAGCTGCCGGCCTGAAGGCGATCGTGGTCGATGTCGAGTCCTATGCGACCGAGGCCGCATTCGATCTCATCGCGAGAAGCCTGCCCGACGCCGGGCGCGACCAGACGATCGCGATCATCGATGTCGGCACCAACCTGATGACGGTCAACATCCTGCGCAACGGCACGTCGATCTACCAGCGCGAACAGCCGTTCGGCGGGCAGCAGCTGACCGAGGAGATCCAGCGCCAGTTCGGCCTGACCGTCGAAGAGGCCGAGGTCGCCAAGCGCAACGGCGGCCTGCCCGAGAACTACGAAACGGAAGTGCTGCAGCCTTTCATGGACAACCTGGCGCTCGAAGTCGCGCGGGTTCTGCAGTTCTTCTTCACATCCACCCAGTACGGCAGCGTCGACAGGCTGGTGCTGGCCGGTGGCTGCGCGGCGATCCCCGACCTCGACGCCGCCGTGAGCCGCCGCACCCAGGTGCCGACCGTGGTGGCGAACCCGTTTTCCGGCATGGATGTCTCGCCCAAGCTCCGGCCGCGCCAGTTGCAGATCGACGCACCCTCGCTGATGATCGCCTGCGGCCTCGCGCTGCGCAGGTTCGATCCCACCTGACGCTTGTCCTGAGCACCCGGCGCATCCAGCCGGGCGCAACGATCGTCATCACTCGCCCCCAGACCGCATCTCCCTGATCACGAAACCGCCGCCGGCCCAACGATGATTCGCGTAAACCTGCTTCCTCACCGCGAAATGAAGCGCGCTGCGCAACAGCGCTCGTTCGTCATCGCCGCGGCCGTGATGGTCATGATCGGTGTCGGCGTGATCGTCGCGTTCCACGGCGTGCTCGCAGCTCGGATCGACGAGCAGCGGGCGCGCAACAAGTTCCTTGACGAGCAGGTCGCGGCGGTGGACAAGCAGATCGTGGATATCCAGCGGCTGCGCGACCAGACCCAGCAACTGCTCGCGCGCAAACGCGTGGTCGAGACGCTGCAGCTCAACCGCTCGGACGCGGTGCAGATATTCGACCAGCTCTCGCGCCAGCTGCCCGATGGTGTCTACCTGCGCACCATCAAGCAGACCGGCACCCGGGTCAGCATCGTCGGCTACGCGCAGTCGAATTCGCGCGTCTCGACGCTGATCGACAACCTCAGAGAGTCATCCCTGTTCGGCAAGGCGACGCTGATCGAGATCAAGGCGGCCATGGTAGCCGGTCAGCGCCTGAACGAATTCAGCCTCAACGTCGACATCACGCGCCAGTCGGCGGCTCCGGCGGACGCGCCGCCGACCCGTTCTGCTCCGGCACGGAAGTAACGGCTGACCGCCCCAGCATGCACACCGCACCCGAACATACCCCCCAACCGCACGCCGAACGCCCCACGCCGCCATGACACTCGACGAACTCAGAAGCCTCGATCCCAGGAACATCGGGTCGTGGCCGATCTCGGTGAAGCTGGCGACCCTGCTGCTGCTGCTGGTTCTGGTGATCTTCCTCGGCTACTGGTTCGACTGGCGCAACCAGCTCTCCGAAATCAACTCGCTGCGCGAGCGCGAGTTGAAGCTGCGCACGGCATTCGTCGACAAGAAGCGCCAGGCGGTCAACCTGCCGGCCTACCAGAAGCAGCTCGACGACATCGAGCAGGCCTTCGGGGCGCTGCTGCGCCAGCTGCCCGACCGGTCCGAGATGGCCGCAGTACTGACCGACATCAACCAGGCCGGCCTCGGGCGGGACCTGCAGTTCGAGCTGTTCAAGCCGGCGGCGCAGGAGACCACTGCAGATTTCTATGCCGAGCTGCCCATCACCATTCGCGTCACCGGCAGCTACCACGAGCTCGGAGCGTTTGCGAGCGACGTTTCCCAGCTGCCGCGCATCGTCACCCTCAACGACATCGCGGTGACCACCTCCCGTGACGGCAAACTCACCATGGACGCGGTAGCAAAGACGTATCGCTACCTCGACTCCGACGAGATCGCGAAACAACGCAAGGCGGCGAAACCTGCCGCGAAGAAGAAATGAACGCCCTGCGCATGCTCACTCATCGGCTGGTCCCGCTCGCCCTCGGCCTTCTGATGGTCGGTTGCGGATCCGAGAAATTCCAGGACCTGAAACAGTTCGTCGCCGACGCCGAGAACGTCGCCGGAGGCCGCGCGCGGATCGAACCGCTGCCCCGGGTGGATACCTACGAACCGTTCGTCTACAAGCAGGCGGAACTCGAGGACCCGTTCCGCCCGCGCAAGATCGTGCCGCCCAAGTCTGACAAGAGCCAGCTGCAGCCCGAC
>JBILGF010000137.1:0-7381 GCA_044351195.1 Burkholderiales bacterium | reverse complement strand
GAACCGCAGGCGCGAGCCGCTCGAGGCATTCCCGCTCGACAACCTCAAGATGGTCGGTTCGCTGCAGCAGGGCAAGGCCCTCTACGCGCTGGTGCGCACCCCGGACAACAACCTGTTCCGGGTGCGGCGGAACAATTACATCGGCCAGAACTTCGGCCTGATCACCGAAATCGATGAGACCGGAATGAAGCTGAAGGAACTCGTGCAAGACGGTACCGGCGAGTGGAACGAACGCATCACCTCGCTGTTCCTGCAAGACGAAACGGAGGCAAAACGATGAATCGCTCGATCCTGCAACGCGAGTCGACCCGGACGCTCACGCTTGGCCGGACGAGGCCGCATGACGTGCGTAGCCCCTGGGGCACCGCATGGAAGATGCTCTGGTCGCTGCTGGCGCTGGCGGTAGCCGGCACGGCACTGGCGCAACCGGCACCCGCAGCCAGGTCGGGCAATGCCATCCAGTCGGTCAGCGCCGCGATCGCCCAGGGCGGAAACGTGCTGGTACGAATCACCCTGAAAGAGGCGCCGCGCGCGGCGCCGAACGGCTTCCAGATCACCAACCCGTCCCGGCTGTCGTTCGATTTCCCGAATACCGTCAACGGCACCGGCCGCGCCACGCAGGACGTGGCCCAGGGTGACCTGCGCAGCCTCAACCTGGTGCAGGTCGGCGACAGGACTCGCCTCGTGCTCAACATGTCCCGAACCGTCCCTTACGAGACGCGCATCGAGGGCAACACGATCATCGTCGCGCTGCAGGGTGCCGGTGGCATTGCCGCCGGCGTCGCCCCCGCGCCCACCCGCTTCGCCGAAGACACCGGCGGGGGGCGCCAGCATCGGATCCTCAACATCGACTTCCGCCGTACCAGCGAGGGTGCAGGCAACGTCGTGATCGACCTGGCCGACAACAACACCGGCATCGACGTGCGGCAGCAGGGCCGGAACATCGTGGTCGAGTTCCAGCGCACCCAGATGCCGCAGCATCTGCAGCGGCGACTCGACGTGACCGACTTCTCGACGCCGGTGCAGTTCATCAATGCGCAGCAGGTCGGCGATCTGGTCCGCCTCGAGATCCAGCCGCGCGGGCAGTGGGAACAGTCGGCATACCAGGCAGACAACCGGTTCATCCTCGAGGTGAAACCGGTCGTCGAAGACCCGACCCGGCTCGGGGGTGGGCAGCGGCGTTACACGGGCGACAAGCTTTCGCTCAACTTCCAGAACGTCGATGTGCGGGCGGTGCTGCAGGTGCTGGCAGACTTCACCGGCCTGAACATCATCACCAGCGACACGGTCAGCGGCAACCTCACGCTGCGGCTCAAGGACGTACCCTGGGACCAGGCGATGGACATCATCCTCCAGGCGAAGGGGCTGGACCTGCGCAAGGCCGGCAACGTCATGTGGATCGCGCCCCGCGACGAACTGGCCACCCGCGACAAGCTCGAGGCGGAATCGCGCCAGCAGCTCGCCGACCTGGAGCAGGTGCGCACCGAAACCTTCCAGCTCAACTACGCTCGCGCCGACGCGTTCCAGAAGATCCTGACCGATCCGCAGCAGCGTGTGCTGTCGCGTCGCGGCAGCGCAGTGATCGACCCGCGCACCAACACGCTGTTCATCCAGGACACCCCGAGCAAGCTCGACGAGATGCGGCGCCTGGTGCGCCAGATCGACGTGCCGGTGCGCCAGGTGATGATCGAGGCACGCGTGGTCGAGGCGGCGGATACCTTTTCGCGCAATCTCGGCGCACGGCTGGGCGTGTTCGACCGCCAGCCCGGCTTCGGCCTCGGCAGTTCAGGCAACCGGATGACGGTTGGTGGCAACCTCGAGTCGACCGGTTTCACGACGGGCCAGATCGCGACACCCATCCCGACGCTGACACAGGCGCTGGGCGTCAACCTGCCGGCACAGACCATCGGCGGCGCGCGGCCAGGTGCCTTCTCGGTGGTGGTGTTCAACGACAGCCTGTCGCGGTTCCTCAACCTCGAGGTGCAGGCGCTTCAGGCCGAAGGACGCGGACGCATCGTGTCCAGCCCGCGCGTGATCACCGCCGACCAGATCGAGGCGACGATCGAGCAAGGCACGGAGATCCCGTTCCAGCAGGCGACCGCCAGCGGTGCAACGGCCGTCTCGTTCAAGAAGGCTACCCTTTCGCTCAAGGTGCGGCCGCAGATCACGCCCGACGGCAACGTGATCATGACGCTCAACGTCAACAACGACAGCGTCGGGCAGAACACCCAGTCCGGGCCTGCGATCAACACCCGCCAGATCAGCACCCAGGTCCTGGTCGAGAACGGCGGCACGGTGGTGATCGGTGGCATCTACACGCAGGACTCGCGGCAGACGGTCAACAAGGTGCCGGTGCTGGGCGATATCCCGTTCCTCGGCTTCCTGTTCCGTGACCGCTCGATCGTGGACGACAAGCGCGAGCTGCTGATCTTCGTGACGCCGCGCGTACTCAACGACCGGCTGTCTGCGCTGTAGCCGATCGCTGCCATCGCGCCCGGCGACGGGCTGACCACGGGCGTGCACGGCACGCCCGTGGCACGTCAGGGGTGCCCCGCGTCCAGCGGACGCGTTCGATGCACGCCCCGAATGCGTCGCTTCCACGCGCGCGATGATCCCTCCGGCCTGCGCGCTACAATCAGCCGATGGTCGCGATCGATCCCAGCACGTTACTCCCCGGCGAAACTGGCGCAGGTGCCGCTGCCGGCGGCGCTGGCTGCGCCGCGGACGCAGGCTGCACGGCGCCCACGAGCGCCGCAGAGACATGCCGGATCGCGGGCAGCGTGTTCCTGGTCGGCATGATGGGTGCCGGCAAGACATCGGTCGGCCGGCTGCTCGCACAGCGGCTGGGCAAGCGGTTCGTCGACGCCGACCATGAGATCGAGGCACGCTGCGGCGTGTCGATCCCGGTGATCTTCGAGATCGAAGGCGAGGCCGGGTTCCGGCAGCGCGAGCAGCAGGTCATCGACGAGCTGACGATGCTGCCCGACATCGTGCTGGCCACCGGCGGAGGTTCCGTGCTGTCGGCAGACAGCCGCCAGCGCATGCACCAGCGCGGCCTGGTCATCTATCTCAAGGCATCGGCCACCGAGATCTGGCACCGCACCCGGCGCGACCGCAGCCGGCCGCTGCTCGCCACCCGTGATCCGCAACAGCGCATCATCGAACTGCTCGCGGCACGCGAACCCCTGTATGCAGAGGCCGCGCACCTGACGGTCGAGAGTACGCACGAGAGCGTCAGGTCGATGGTTGCTCAGCTGGTCGACCAGCTGAGCAAGCACCCGCAGCCCCCCACCCCGGAGACCCGATGATCCTCGATGCATCCCGCCCCGGCGGCACACACGGGCCTGCCGACGCTCCCGTCGTGGTCGACGTCTCCCTCGCCGAGCGCAGCTATCCGATCGTGATCGGGCGCGGCGTGGCCACCGACAGCTCGCTGATCGCCCGCCACCTGAGGCCCGGGCGCGCCGCGCTGGTGACCAGCGAGGTGGTGGGTGCGCTCTACCTCGAACCGGTCGTCGCCGCACTGGCTGCTGCCGGCATCGAAGCCGAACCGATCGTCCTGCCCGACGGCGAGCAGCACAAAAACTGGCAGGTGCTCAATACCGTCTTCGATCATCTGATCGCGCGCCGATGCGACCGGCGCACGCCGGTGATCGCCCTGGGCGGCGGCGTGATCGGCGACATGGCAGGGTTCGCCGCCGCCACCTGGCAGCGCGGGGTGCCCTTCGTGCAGATCCCGACCACCCTGCTGGCGCAGGTCGATTCCTCGGTGGGCGGCAAGACGGCGATCAACCATCCGCAGGGCAAGAACATGATCGGCGCGTTCCACCAGCCAAACCTGGTGCTGGCCGACACCGCACTGCTCGACACGCTGCCCGACCGCGAACTTTCGGCAGGACTGGCCGAAGTCATCAAGTACGGCCTGATCCGCGACACCGGATTCCTCGACTGGCTCGAGGCCAGCATGGCACGACTGCTCGCCCGCGATCCGGCGGCGCTTGCCCATGCGGTACGCCGGTCCTGCGAGCACAAGGCCGAAGTGGTCGCCGCCGACGAGCGGGAGGCCGGGCTGCGCGAAACCCTGAATCTCGGCCACACGTTCGGTCATGCCATCGAAACCGGCGTCGGCTACGGCGAATGGCTGCACGGCGAGGCCGTGGCCGCCGGAACCGTGCTCGCCGCCACGATGTCGGCGCGCCTGGGCTGGCTCGATGAATCCGAGGTCGGCCGGGTACGCCGGCTGTTCGCCCTGGCACGACTTCCGGTCGAGCCCCCGGTGATGCCCGCAGCACGCTGGCTCGACCTGATGGGACACGACAAGAAAGTGCGCGGCGGACGCATCCGGCTCGTGCTGCTGAAGGGCCTGGGCAACGCGCTCACCAGCGGCGACTACGACCCGGCCGCGCTCGACGCGACGCTGGCGGAGGTCGCCGGCGATGGCTGACCGGGGCGAACGGCCCGCGCCATCACATGCTGCGGAGAGTGCCACAGGGCTGGCCCCGCACGCCGCCGACAGCGGCCGGTCGCGTGGCCGCGTACACACCGAAGCACCGCCCGCCGGACGCGACGAGTTCCAGCGCGACCGCGACCGCATCATCCATTCCACCGCGTTCCGCCGGCTCGAGTACAAGACCCAGGTCTTCGTCAACCATGAAGGCGACCTGTTCCGCACCCGGCTGACCCACAGCCTCGAAGTGGCGCAGATCGCGCGTTCGATCGCGCGCAACCTGGGGCTGAACGAGGCACTGACCGAGGCGATCTCGCTCGCCCATGACCTCGGGCATACGCCGTTCGGCCATGCCGGACAGGATGCGCTGAACGAATGCATGCGCGAGCACGGCGGCTTCGAGCACAACCTGCAATCGCTGCGGGTGGTCGACCTGCTGGAAGAGCGCTACGCCGAGTTCGACGGCCTGAACCTGACCTTCGAGACGCGCGAGGGCATCCTGAAACACTGCTCGCGGCGCAATGCCGAGCAGCTCGGCCCGATCGGCGAGCGCTTCCTGCGCGGCGAGCAGCCGTCGCTGGAAGCGCAGCTGGCGAACGTGGCCGACGAGCTCGCCTACAACAACCACGACGTGGACGACGGCCTGCGGTCCGGGCTGATCACCCTCGAGCAGCTCGAGCAGGTCGGCATCTTCGCACGCCATGTGGCCGAGGTGCGTGCGCGCCATCCCGGGCTCGCCGGGCGACGGCTGATCCACGAAACCGTGCGCCGGATGATCAATACCCTGGTCATCGACCTGACGACCGAGAGCCGCCGGCTCATCGCACGGCATGCACCCGCGTCGATCGATGCCGTGCGTACCCTTCCGCCGATGATCGGTTTCAGCACGGCGATCGCGGCCGAGCAGGCTGAACTGAAGCAGTTCCTGCGCCATGCCCTGTACCGGCACTACCGCGTCGTGCGGATGAGCGCAAAGTCGCAGCGCATCCTGTCCGAGCTGTTTTCGGCGTTCATGCGCGACCGCCGGTTGCTGCCACCGCAGGACCAGGCCCGCGCGGCGGCGGACGCGCCGCGTGCGATCGCCGACTACATCGCGGGCATGACCGACCGCTACGCGATCCGGGAACACCGGCGGCTGTTCAGCGTCGACGAACACTGACCGCGCAGGCCCTGACCAACAGGCCATGACCACATTGCTGCAACGCGGCCGGACGGTTACACTCCGAGGTTCGACCGGTTGATCTCCGAACGCGCCCCGGTGGTTGCGTCGCGAGCCCGGTAGACCTTCCGAAAGCCGCGCCCGCCGCGGCTTTCGTCGCCTCTGGATGTACCCGCACATGCGGCGCCCGCCGGCTGTGGGGTGCATCCCCTTCCTGCACCGAGGTCGGCCATGAGTGATTCCTCACCTATCCCGCAAGCCCTGCGGTCCGGCGCCCGCGCCCTGTCATCGGAGGCCGACGCACCGGCACGCGCCGGCGTCCCGGCCGCCCAGGGGCTGTACGACCCGGCGCATGAGCACGACGCTTGCGGCGTCGGCTTCGTCGCCCACATCAAGGGCAGGAAAAGCCACGCGATCGTCGAGCAGGGCCTGCTGATCCTGAAGAACCTCACCCACCGCGGCGCGGTCGGTGCAGACCCGAAGGCCAGCGACGGCGCCGGCGTGCTGATCCAGCTTCCCGACGCGTTCTTCCGGGAAGAGATGGCGAAACAGGGCCTCGAGCTGCCTGATCCAGGCGAATACGGGGTCGGATTCTGCTTCCTGCCGCGGGAACCGGCCAGCCGCTATGCCTGCGAACGCGAGATCGAGCGTGCGATATGGGCAGAGGGCCAGGTGCTGCTCGGCTGGCGCGACGTACCGGTGGACAGCTCGGTGCTCGGCGAAAGCGTCAAGCCGATCGAACCGGTGATCCGCCAGGTGTTCATCGGCCGCGGCGCTGGCGTCACCGTCACCGACGCACTCGAGCGCAAGCTGTACATCATCCGCAAGTCGTCCGGCCACGCGATCCAGGCGCTCGAACTCGCCCACGGCAAGGAGTTCTACGTGCCATCGATGTCGGCACGCACGATCGTCTACAAGGGCATGCTGCTCTCCGAGAGCCTGGCCGACTATTACGTCGATCTGAAAGACCCGCGCGTCACTTCGGCGCTCGCGCTCGCGCACCAGCGCTTCTCGACCAACACGTTCCCCACCTGGGACCTCGCGCACCCGTTCCGCATGATCGCGCACAACGGTGAGATCAACACGCTGCGCGGAAACGTGAACTGGATCCGCGCGCGCCAGGCAGCAATCAGTTCGCCGGTGCTGGGCGATGACCTCGAGAAGATCTGGCCCCTGATCTACGACGGCCAGTCCGACTCCGCCTCGTTCGACAATGCGCTCGAACTGCTGGTGATGGGCGGCTATTCGCTCGCGCACGCGATGATGATGCTGATCCCGGAAGCCTGGGAAGGCCACACGCTGATGGACGCCAGCCGGCGCGCTTTCTACGAATACCACGCGGCCATGATGGAGCCCTGGGATGGCCCCGCTGCAGTCGCCTTCACCGACGGCCGACAGATCGGCGCCACGCTCGACCGCAACGGACTGCGCCCGGCGCGCTACATCGTCACCAGCGACGACCTGGTCGTGATGGCCTCCGAGACCGGCGTACTGCCGATCCCGGAAGAGAAGATCGTCCAGAAATGGCGTCTGCAGCCGGGGAAGATGTTCCTGATCGACACCGAAGCCGGCCGCATCATCGACGATGCCGAGCTCAAGTACATGCTGTCTTCGGCCAAGCCGTACCGCGAGTGGATCGACCGCATCCGGATCAAGCTCGACGACCTCGAGTCGACGGACACCGCGGCGGAAGAGCCCCGCGAGAGCCTGCTCGACCGGCAGCAGGCCTTCGGCTACACCCAGGAAGACCTGAAGTTCCTGATGCAGCCGATGGC
>JBILGF010000496.1:0-2659 GCA_044351195.1 Burkholderiales bacterium | reverse complement strand
CATCAGGTCTTCCCAGCGTGCGAAGCCGAATTCAGTCGCGATCGTCGACACCGCCGTGGCGAAGATCAGCAGCATCAGGTGGTCGATCAGGTGCCCCGCGTTGATCAGCAGTTCGAGCGCACGGCGCGAGCCGTTGCCGGATCCGGCCGGCGTACCGGGCTGGCCGGCGGCATCAGGGTGAACGGCGACGGACGAGGGGGGCATTGGCGTTGCTCGCAGCGGTGCGCCGGGCGGCGCAGCCAGGCGCGGGTGGAGGGGAACCGGCACCGATGATACGGCCACGCAGGCGCGGACGTGGGCTGCCCGGGTGCGGGCAGCGGGGGGGGCGTCCGGGTTCCGGCCCCGGCACCGGCCTCGCGCACGGTGTTGCGGTACTCTTGACGGCGTCCCTTGCATACCCGCGTCCAGGAGCGTTGCCCCGTGAGCCAGGTTTTCAGCGTCGACCAGCTGGTCGATTTCATGACCCGTACGTATGTCGCCTGCGGCGTGCCCCAGGCCGATGCGCGTTCCACCGCCGAAATGATGATCGAAGCCGACCTGCTCGGGTCCGATGCACACGGCATCTTTCGCCTGCCGCAGTACGTGAAGCGTATCCGCGCCGGCGGTTTCAACCTGCACCCGCAGATCCGCATCGAACGCGAGACGGTCGCCACCGCCCTGATCGACGGCGACAACGCCATGGGTCATCTTGTGATGCGCTTCGCGGCCGAGACCGCGATCGCCAAGGCGAAGGTCGCCGGCGTGTCCTGGGTCGGGCTGCACCACGGCAACCATGCCGGGGCCGGCGCGGTCTATGCGCGCATGCCGCTCGCGCACGACATGGTGGGCATCTACGGTGCGGTGGGCAGCGCGAACCACCTGCCGCCGTGGGGCGGCATCGAGATGCTGCTGTCGACCAACCCGCTGGCGATCGCCGTGCCGGCGCATGAAGAGCCGCCCGTGGTGCTCGACATGGCGACCACCGTCGCCTCCTATGGCAAGATCAAGGCGCGTGCGCAACGCGGCGAGATGATGCCGGAGGGCTGGATGATGGGCAACGACGGCAAGCCGCTGCTCGACCCGAAACGTGCGTCCGAAGGATTCCTGATGCCGATCGGCGGCCACAAGGGCTATGGACTGGCGCTGATCATCGGCCTGCTCGGCGGCTCGCTCAACGGCGCGGCGATGGGTCGCGACGTGGTCGACTTCAACGCCGATGCGAAGACCGTGACCAACACCGGCCAGTGCATCGTCGCGGTCAGCCTGTCGGCCTTCGGCGACCCGGACACCATCAAGCGCGACGTGGACCGCGTGTCGCGCGAGATGCGCTCGGCGCAGAAGATGCCGGGCGTGGACCGCATCCGCGTGCCAGGCGAAGACAGCTACCGCCGTCATGCGCAGCAATCGAAGGACGGCATCGCGCTGCCGGCGCCGCTGCTCGACATCCTGGGCAGGCTGGCCGACGACCTGTCGATCGCCCGTCTGGCCTGAGCCATCGACGAGGAGACCTCCCGCATGCAGAACACGACCGCAGGACCTGCACACGCTTCGGCCCCGACGCGCGGCCGCGGCGCGCATGTCGGCGCGCCCGCCCGCATCGGCGATTCGTTGTCGGAGGTCGATACCCCGGCGCTGATCGTCGACCTCGATGCGTTCGAGCGCAACATCGCACGCATGGCGGCGAGGGTCGCGGCGATGCGTGCGTCGGGCGGCAATCCCGGGCTGCAGTTGCGGCCGCATGCGAAGACGCACAAGTCGCCCGACATCGCGGCGCGGCAGGTCGCCGCGGGCGCGGTTGGCGTCTGCGTGCAGAAGGTGGCCGAAGCCGAAGCGCTGGTCGACGGCGGCGTCACCGACGTGCTGGTCAGCAATGAAGTCGTGGGACGATCGAAGCTCGCGCGCCTGGCCGCGCTCGCACGGCGCGCCCGGCTGTCGGTGTGCGTCGACCATCCCGACAACGTGCGCGCATTGTCGGCAGCGATGGCCGAGGCGGGTGTGTCGATCGACGTGCTGGTCGAGATCGATGTCGGTGCCGGGCGTTGCGGCGTCCCGCCAGGCGAGCCTGCTGCGGCCCTGGCGCAGCAGGTTGCGTCCCTGCCCGGCCTGCGCTTCGCCGGCCTGCAGGCCTATCACGGGTCGGCGCAGCACCTGCGTACGGTCGAGCAGCGGCAGCAGGCGATCGCCGGCGCGGTCGACAAGGCTTCGCGCACGCGCGCGATGATCGAAGCACTCGGCATCGCGGTGCCGAAGATCACCGGTGCCGGCACCGGCACCTTCGAGCTCGAAGGCGCCAGCGGTGTCTACTCCGAACTGCAGGCCGGCTCTTACATATTCCTCGATGCCGACTACGCGCGAAACCAGGCCGCCAGCGGCAGCACCTTTGCCGAGTTCGAACACAGCCTGTTTATCCTGGCGACGGTGATGAGCCGGCCGGTCCCGGAGCGTGCGGTGTGCGATGTCGGGCACAAGGCGTCGTCTTCCGATTCGGGTTATCCGAGCGTCCCCGACATCGAAGGCGCTACCTATGTCGGCGCCTCCGACGAGCATGGCGTGATCCGGCTCGACAGGCCGGAAGTCGCGCTCGCGATCGGCGACAAGGTACGGCTGATCCCGGGCCACTGTGATCCGACGGTGAACCTGCACGACTGGTTCGTCGGCATGCGCGACGGCCGGGTCGAGA
>JBILGF010000284.1:0-4770 GCA_044351195.1 Burkholderiales bacterium | reverse complement strand
ATCGGACGATCGTAGGATACCGCACGAACGCGCAGACTGCGCGCTGTCCGTGGCGCTTCCTGGCACATGCAGGAACCTTCCGATGAACGTCTTGAATGCTGTCAGCCTAGGCGCCAGCGCTGCCCCCGCGCAACGCGCGACGGGCGGTGTATTCACCTTCCTCGAGCAGGGTGTCGAAGATGCGCATGCGGCGCGGATCGATTGCGCCGCGGTTGCAGGCCTCGCGCACCGCGCAGCCGGGTTCGGTCTGGTGCCGGCAGTTGGCGAAGCGGCATGAAGCGATCAAGGGTGCAAATTCAGGGAAGGCGGCCGCCAGCCGGTCGGTCGGCACATGCGCGAGTCCGAAGGCCTGCAGGCCGGGCGAGTCGATCACCGATCCTGATGGTTGCAGCGCATAGAGCCTGCTGGCAGTGGTGGTGTGCCGGCCGGCGTCGAGCGCGCTGGAGATCTCGCCGGTACGTGCGCCCGCGTCGGGAACCAGCGCGTTCACCAGCGTCGACTTGCCCATGCCCGATTGCCCGATCAGCAGCGACTCATGTCCGGCAAGACGTGCACGCAGCCCCTCGACGTCCTGTTGCGCGGCGACCTCCTGTACCGGATAGCCGAGCGCGGCAAACGGCGCGAGCTGGCGCCGGGCCTGTGCGGTGGAGCCGGACAGATCGGTCTTGTTGAGCACGATCAGCGCTTCTATGCCGGCGGCACTGGCAGCAATCAGGCAGCGCGAGAGCAGCTCGTCCGAGAACGGCGGCTCACCGGCGACCACATAGGCGACCAGCGTCACGTTCGCGGCGATCACCTTCTCGCGCATCGCATCGCGGCGGAACAGCACGCTCGAGCGGTCGTCGATGGATTCGATCATCCCCTGCGAGGCGTCGTGCCCCTCGGCTGCACGGCTGATCGATACGCGGTCGCCGCACACCGCTTCCATCCGGCGGCCATGGGCCGCGCACTTCACCCGCTCGCCCGTAGCCTCGACCCGCACCTCGACCTTGCGCCCGAACATGGCCACCACGCGGCCGTGCTGTACCGCGATGGCGGGCGCTGCCACCGCAGGCGTGCGCGGGCCCGGCCTGCCGGACCGCCGACGGTCAGTCAACAGGGCCGCCGCGGGCAACCGGCAACGGTACCGGCAACGGCAACGGCAACGGCACTGGCGTGCAGCGCGGCTTCGCGTTGCGCCATGTCGCGGTTCAGCACAGCGCCAGCAGCGCGTCGAACTTGGCGGCGCAGATGAAATCGTTCTCGGACAGCCCGCCTACGGAATGTGTGGTGAAGCGGACCTGGCAGCGGTCGAAGCCGATGGCCAGTTCAGGGTGATGATCTTCACGGTGCGTGACCCAGGCCGTGGCATTGACGAAGGCCATCGTCTCCCAGTGATCGGCGAATGTGTAGATCCGGGTCAGGAAGCCGCCTTCGACGCGCCATTGCGGAATCTGCCCGAGCAGCGCTGCCACCGCACCCTCGTCGAGTGCAGCGCCCGGGCCGAGCGCACGGCAGCGACACTGCACCAGGGAGACCGCCGGCCGAGCAGGGGAGCCCATCGCCGCGCCTCAGCCTGCCGCCGATTGCAGCCGCGCGATGCGGATGGCAGCGGGCGGATGCGAATCGTAGAACATGGAGTGCACGGGATCGGGCGTCAGGGTGGCAGCATTGTCCTTGTAGAGCTTGACCAGCGCCTGCGCCAGGTCGGATGCCCGCGCGTGGCGCGTGGCGTAGTGGTCGGCCTGGAATTCGTGCTGGCGTGAATACCAGGAGAACAGGGGGCTCAGCAGGAAGGTGAACGAGGGCAGGACGATGAAGAACAGCAGCAGCGCCATCGCGGTGGACTGCCGGTCGGCGCCCAGTGCGGTGTAGAACCAGGGTTGCGCGGCGAGCCAGGCCAGCAGCGCGAGGAACACGAGGCTCGCGGCGAAGATCCAGGCGATGCGCTTGGCGACATGGCGCAGCTTGAAGTGACCCAGTTCGTGCGCGAGTACCGCCTCGATCTCTTCGGGGGTCAGCCGGGCGAGCAGGGTGTCGAAGAACACGATGCGCTTGCTGCGGCCCAGGCCGGTGAAGTAGGCGTTGCCGTGGCTGCTGCGCTTGCTGCCATCCATCACGAAAAGCCCCTTCGTTTCGAACCCGCAACGCGCGAGCAGGGTCTTCACGCGGGCCTCGAGTGCGGTGTCCTCCAGCGGCGAGAACGTGTTGAACAGCGGTGCGATGAAGGTCGGGTAGACCGCGAGCACCAGCAGGTTGAACGCCACCCAGACGCCCCAGGCGTACAGCCACCAGAGATCGCCCATGGCCCCCATCAGCCAGAGCACGGCAGCGAGCAGCGGCAGGCCGAGCACGGTACCGAGCAGGGCGCTGCGCAGCAGGTCGCCGGCGAACATGGCCGGCGTCATCTTGTTGAATCCGAACCGCTGCTCGATCACGAATGTGCGATAGAGGCTCGCCGGCAACGAGAGCAGGCTGGTCAGCACCACCACGGTGCCGATCAGTCCGACGCCCTGCAGCAGGCCGTCGCCAAGCAGGGGCCGCAGCCGGTCGTCGATCAGGGCCAGGCCACCACCGAAGGTGAGCAGCAACAAGACCAGTGCATCCACCGGGACTTCGACCAGGTCGACGCGTCCCTTGGCGACCGTGTAGTCGGCGGCGGTGCGGTGGCTCGCTGCAGGGATGTCCGCCGCGAACGCTGCCGGGACCTGGTCGCGGTGGGCGCGCACATGCTGCATGTGGCGCAGGGACAACCAGACCCTGACCGCGGTGGCGGCCAGCAGGGCAGCAAGAAACAGCAGGGCGAACGGGTGCATCGGGTGCGTCGGGTGCATACAGGAAATGTACCGGGAAAGCTCAGGCTTGACTGTGACACAATCGCGTGCAACTGGCGCGGTTCATGCTCGGTGACGCTGGCGGTCGCGGCTGCGATCGGATCGGCGCGCGACTGCCGCGCACCGGCCGCAACGGATGCGAAGGACCGAACAGATGGCACAGAACGCCGAGTACCTCGTGTGGGTGGACATGGAAATGACCGGGCTCGATCCGGACCGCGACCGGGTGATCGAGATCGCCTTCGTCGTCACCGATGCCCGTCTCGAGGTCGTGGCCGAGGCGCCGGTGCTCGTCGTGCACCAGTCCGACGAGGTGCTGGCCGGCATGGACGCCTGGAACACCGCCACGCACGGCCGCTCCGGCCTGACTGCCAGGGTGCGTGCATCCACGCTCGACGAGGCGGCAGCACAGCGCCAGATGCTCGGTTTCCTGGAACGCCACGTGCCTGCGAAGGCCTCGCCGATGTGCGGCAACTCGATCTGCCAGGACCGCCGCTTCATGGCGCGCTGGCTGCCTGGCCTCGAGGCCTATTTCCACTACCGCAACCTCGACGTGAGCACGCTTAAGGAACTCGCCCGGCGCTGGAAGCCGGAGGTGCTTGCCGGGCTGGTCAAGCAGAGTCGGCACGAGGCCCTCGCCGATATCCACGAGTCGATCGGCGAACTGCGCCACTACCGCGAACATTTCCTGAAGGTGTGATCCGCGCATGTCGATCGGCCCGTCCTCCGGAACGCCACAGCCGCCTGCCCGCGACGTCACCGCGCGCAGCAGCGGCCTGTGGTCGATGTTCCTCGTCTGGATCGTGGTGTTCGGTGCTGCCTACGCGTGGTTCCATCAATGGGACGCGGCGCAGGTCAATCCGAACACGGCAGCGTCGCTGCCAGCTGCGGGCGACGAGGTGACCCTGCAGCGCAACCGCAGCGGTCACTACGTGGCCGAGGGCATGATCAACGGCAGCGGTGTCACCTTCATGCTCGATACCGGTGCGACCCAGGTCGCGCTGCCGATGCGTACGGCCCGCGCTCTGGGCCTGCCGTTGGGCGATGCCGTCACGTTACGTACCGCGAACGGGGATTCCGTCGGTTACCGGACGCGCCTGGACCGGGTGCGGCTCGGACCGATCGAACTGCGCGGCGTCGCGGCAGTGGCCACCGAGGGCATGGACGGCGAGGTCGTGCTGCTCGGCATGAGCTTCCTCAAGCGCGTCGAGTTCGCGCAGCGCGGCGACCGGCTGACCCTCAGGGCTGCGAGCGCGCCCGACACCCGAACGCCCTGATCACCCGCCTGAACGATACGGAGCAGCATCGATGGACAGCCGACCGGCCACGTCGTACACGATCGAAGTAGAGCCCAACGTACCGCGCCGGCTCGCCCGGCTGGACGAGCTCGCGAACAATCTGTGGTACAGCTGGGACCGTCAGACGCGCAGCCTGTTCTCGCTGTTGCACAAGGGCCTGTGGGAAGCCGCCGGCCACAATCCGAAGGCATTCCTGAAGCGGGTCGACGAAGCCCGCCTGCTCGAGGCTGCCGACGATCCGGTCTTCCTGGCCAGCCTGAACCGCGCGCTGTCGGCCTACGACACCTACCACGACGAGCCGATGCGCAGCAACGGATCCGAGTGGCTGCGCAGTACGGACAAGGTCGCCTACTTCTGCGCCGAGTACGGCTTCCACGAGAGCTTCCCGATCTACTCGGGCGGACTGGGCATCCTGGCGGGCGACCACTGCAAGGCCGCGAGCGATGCCCGCCTGCCCTTCATCGCCGTCGGCCTGTTGTACCGGCAGGGCTATTTCTCGCAGACCATCGATGGCGAGGGGAACCAGCACGCCACCTACGGTGACTCCGACTACGATGACCTGCCGATCCGCTGCGTCGAAGGACCCGACGGCCGGCAGGTGACCGTGTCGGTGGAGCTGCCCGGCCGCAGCGTGCAGCTGAAGGTCTGGAGCGCCCGCT
>JBILGF010000281.1:0-4797 GCA_044351195.1 Burkholderiales bacterium | reverse complement strand
CACACCTGACCCGGTCCAGGTTCGTCGCGCTGCACGGCAACCCGGACCACCTTGCATCGAACGGGTCGCGCAAGCTTCACACAAGTCATCATCGCTTATGATATACGTGAAAAAAAGTATATCCTGGAGCCGGAAATGCAGGTCGCAAAGTGGGGCAACAGCCTGGCGGTCCGCCTTCCCGCGTCAGTGGTCGAAGCGCTCGACCTGAAGCCCGGGGACAACATCGACATCCACGTTCAGGGCGAGCGTACCTTCGCGATAGAGAAGGCGCCTGGCGCGCGTGAACTGCTGGCCCGGATACGCAAGTACCGTGGCCGTCTGCCGGTTGGCTTCAAGTTCGATCGACTCGAAGCCAATGAACGGGGGTGAGGACTTCTTCGACACCAATGTCGTCCTCTACCTGCTGTCGGCGGATATGGCGAAGGCCGACAGGGCGGAGGAACTCATCTCCCTGGGGGGGGCCATCAGCGTCCAGGTCCTGAACGAGTTCGTGGCAGTCGCATCGCGAAAGCTGCGAATGCCGTTGAGCGAAATACGCGAAGTGCTGTCCCAGATCCGTGCGGTCTGCACGATCGAGCCGATAACGATCGAGACGCATGACAGGGCCCTGCACATCGCAGAGCGCTATGGCCTGTCGACCTACGATGCCCTCATCGTCTCGGCAGCCTTGTTGGCGGGTTGCAAGACGCTTCACTCGAAAGACATGCAAGACGGCCAGGTCATCGAACACCAGTTGACGATTCGAAACCCGTTCAAGTCGTCATGAGCTGAATCGAAATCGATGGTGTGCAACGACCCACTCCCGCTCGCCACCCCGCCCCCCCGGGATGGCGCAGCGGGCGACCGCCGATCAGGCGTCGTAGCCGGGATTCTCGCGATCGAGCTTGCGCAGCATCGTCGGCCACTCGAGCAGGCCGAACGGACGACGGGTGCCGCGCTGGTACAGGTGGGTGGTCTGGTCGACCACTTCCTTCGGTGGCAGCGACAACTCGGTGTTGCACGACAGCGCGGCGATCTGGATCTGGCAGGCGCGCTCGAGCCGCCACATGTTGTTGAAGCACTCGGCGACGGTCGGCCCGACGGTCAGCAGGCCGTGGTTGCGCAGCACCATCGCCTCGCGCTCGCCGAGGTCGGCGCACAGGCGATCCTGCTCTTCCATGTTGAGCGCGACGCCTTCGTAGTCATGGTAGGCGATGTCGCCGAAGCGCATCGAGGTCTGGGCGATCGGCAGCACGCCGCACTTCATCGCGGACACCGCCATGCCGGCGATGGTGTGTGTGTGGATCACGCAGTCGACATCGTGCCGCACCTTGTGCACGGCACTGTGGATCACGTAACCCGCCTTGTTCACGCCGAACTTCGTGGCGTTGAACAGCACGTTGCCATCGATGTCGATCTTGATCATGTCCGAGGCGGTCATCTCTTCGTAGAGCATGCCGTAGGGGTTGATCAGGAACTCGCCCTCGGTGCCGGGCACGCGCGACGAGATGTGGTTGGCGATCATCTCGGTCATGCCGTAGAGGGCCATCAGGCGGTAGCAGGCGGCGAGGTCGACCCGCGCCTTCCACTCGGCCTCGCTGACCTGCGCTTTCACGCTGCGCGACGGATCGTATGCGTTGCGGTTGGCGATCTTCGCGTCGCCGCCGGGGACGGCCATCTCTGCGCCGGCACCTTGGGTCTGATCCATCGTGGGCTCCTCGTGAGGGGGTAAGGTGTCTGGATTGTATACCTGCCGCCATACCTGCCCGTGCCCGCCGGGTGGGCGGGTGGCAGGGACAGGCTAGGCAATCAGTTGGCCTTCGCGCCGGTGGCCTTTACCACCTTCGCCCATTTGTCGATCTCGCTGCGCACGAAGGCGCCAAACTCCGCGACGGTGCCACCCATCAGCTCGAAGCCCTGGGTCATCAGGTTCTCGCGCACCGACGGCATCGCCAGCGCCTTGTTCGCCTCGGCGTTCAAGCGGTCGATCACCGCCGCCGGCGTCCCTGCCGGCGCGAACAGCCCGAACCAGGCGATCACCTCGAAACCGGGCAGCCCGGACTCGGCGATCGTCGGCAGTTCGGGCCAGAACGACAGGCGTTTCGGCGTGGTCACGCCCAGGATGCGCAGCTTGCCGGCCTTGGCCAGGCCCATCGCGTTCGGGATGTTCGGGAACATGAGTGCCACCTCGCCCGACACCACCGCGCCGACCGCCTGCGGCGAGCCCTTGAACGGCACGTGGCTCATCTTCGTGCCCGACAGCAGCCCGAACAGTTCGCCGCCCATGTGGTGCGACGTGCCGGTGCCACCCGAGGCGAAGGTGAGCTCGCCCGGGCGCTTCTTCGCCAGGGCAATCAGTTCCTTCACCGACTTCACCGGCAGCGAGTTCGATGTGATCAGCACGTTCGGGCTGGAGGCAAGGCTCACCACCGGCGCGAAATCCTTCAGTGCATCGTAGGGGATCTTCGACACCAGCGAAGGATTGATGCCATGGGAGGCGATCGATCCGACGAGCATGGTGTAGCCGTCGGCGGGGGCGCGCATCACGAACTCGGCCGCGACCACGCCGCCGGCCCCGGGACGGCTCTCGACCACCACCGGCTGGCCCAGTGCCCTGGACATCGGCTCGCCGGTGACACGGGCGACGATGTCGACCGCAGAGCCCGGTGCCAGCGTGACGATGAACCGGATCGGCTTCGAAGGCCAGGACTGCGCACCGGCAGAGGCGGCCGCCAGCAGCAGCAGCGGCATGCAGGACGCCGCGACGGCGCGCGCAGGGAATGCGAAGCAGGCGATGGCGTTCAGGTCTTTCAGGCGGGTCATGCGGGCTCTCCTCTTCAGCGTACGTTCACGTGGCCGAGCAGCCCGGCCATTCCGATCATCATCTCGCCGAGATCCTTCAGCGCGTTGGTGCGCGGTTGGGCGGCAGTATGGGGCGTGATGGTGACATTCGGGTATGCCAGCATCGGATCATCGGCCGCGCCGGGTTCATCGTAAGGCGTATCGAGCCCGAAGCCGCCGAGGTGGCCGGACGCCAGCGCATCGAGCACCGCCGCGCGCTCGATCAGGTCGGAGCGCGACGAGTTGACCAGGATGCAGCCCGGCTTCATCTGCGCGATACGGCCGCGGTCGAGGATATGGCGCGTCGATGCGTTGCCCGGCAGTTGCACGCTGACGAAATCGCTCTGCGCGAGCATCGCTTCGATCGGCGCGTACTCGGCACCGTACACCGCCGCCTCGGCGGCGGGCACCGGCGTGCGCTGCCAGTACAGCACGCGCATGCCCAGCGCCGCGGCACGGATCGACAGCTCGCGGCCGATCTCGCCGAAGCCCACGATGCCCAGCGTCGACTCGTACAGCATGCGGATGCCCGGGATACGCGCCCAGTTCGAGTTGCCGGTATGGCGCCGGTCGTACATCTTCGGCTGGTAGCCAGCCGCCTGCAGCTGTTCCATGCTGAGCAGCCCGTGCGTGATGTGCAGCTTCTTCGCGATGTCGAGCATCAGCGCGATCGAATGCTCGGCGCAGGCGATGTTCGAGCGGCGGCGCTGCGTAGCCACCGGGATGCCGCGCGCGCGGCAGGCCGCCGCATCGATCGCGCGGGTGATCAGGCCGTACTTCTGCACCAGCCTGAGGGCAGTGCCCACGGCCAGTTCTTCGGGGCCGACAGC
This sequence comes from Burkholderiales bacterium, assembly GCA_044351195.1. Taxonomy (GTDB): domain Bacteria; phylum Pseudomonadota; class Gammaproteobacteria; order Burkholderiales; family CAIKXV01; genus CAIKXV01. The sequence goes on along the minus strand of JBILGF010000281.1, from coordinate 1,147 downwards.
GAGTGACTCGGTGACGATCGCCTCGGCACCGGGGAGCTTCTCGCGCAGGTCTTCCTGCGTCTTCGCCGTCACCACGGTGGCCGGATACATCGTGCCGACCTTCGAGCGGATGTCCTCGCACCAGGCCGGGAAGTCGGCTGTATGGGCGAAGAAGTCGATGAACGCGTCGGTGCGCTCCTGCGTGGCGGTCGGGTCGAGCACGACCTGCAGGATGCGCGGGAACGGATCGTCTTCGACGACGATCAGCGGCTGGCGGGAATCGGCCATGGCGTGGTTCAACCTTTCTTCGGCGGCAGGGGTTCGAAGTCGGCCTCGAGCGCGGTGAGCACCCGGGTCAGCATGTTGTAGGCGGCAACCAGCATCGTCAACTCGACGATCTGCCGCTCGTCGAAATGCGGCTTCAGTGCGGCGAAGACCGGGTCGGGCACGGTCACGTCACGGGTCATCGAATCCATGTAGGCCAATGCCGCGCGAAGCCGCGGATCGAACAGGGCTGCCTCGGGCGCGGCATCATCGTCCCAGCGTGCCTCGCGCCGGCCCAGCGCGTCGATCTGCGCCAGGGTGAAGCCCTCCTCTTGCGCGTAGACCCCGGCATGCACCCGCCGCACGTACTCGCAGCCGGTGACCACCGCCACGCGCAGGATCACCAGCTCGCGCAGGAAGCCGTCGAGTTCGGTCTCCCAGCGCAGCGACGAGTTCTGCTCGTACCAGGCCATCGCCGCGGCCGGGCTGTGCAGCATCAGCCGGTAGATCATCGACAGGGTGCCACGGCGCCCGCCGCGGATCTTCGCGATCTGTGCGGAGAGTTCCGGATGTTCGTGTTCTTCGATCAGGCTGACCCGGGCCATGGCGTGTCTTTCGCGCAGGAAGGGATGCGAGGTGGACGGAAAGGTTCGCTATTATGCCGGTCGATCCCGTTCGAACGAGAGCTCCAGACGATGAAACCGTGCCTCGGCCCCGACGACCACCCGACCCGCCCGCTGCAGGCGATGCCGCCGGGCGCCTGCGACAGCCACTGCCATGTGTTCGGCCCGTACGACCGCTTCCCCCTGTCGCCCACGCGCAGCTTCACCCCGCCCGAGATCCCGTTCGAGCGCCTGCACGGGCTGCACGACTTCCTCGGCATCGAACGCTCGGTGCTGGTGCA
>JBILGF010000280.1:0-4831 GCA_044351195.1 Burkholderiales bacterium | reverse complement strand
CGAGGTCGCAGACCTCGATCAGCGCGTTCGGACACCCCTGTCGCGCAAGCTGCGTGGCGCGCGCCACCGCCACCCGCTCACGCACCACGGTGCTGGGCTCGCCGCTCGGTGCCTCGACCAGGTCGCGCTCCGGCACCGGCGGCACATCGAGTGCGATATCGATCCGGTCGAGCAGGGGACCGGACACGCGGCGGCGGTAGCGGCCGATCTGTTCCTGGCTGCACTGACAGCGTCCGGAGGGATGGCCGAGATAACCGCACGGGCAGGGATTCATCGCAGCGACGAACTGGAATCGCGCTGGGAACTCGGCGCGCCGTGCCGCGCGTGAGACGGTGATGCGGCCACTTTCGAGCGGCTCGCGCAGCACTTCGAGCACGCGCCGGTCGAACTCGGTCAGCTCGTCCAGGAACAGCACCCCGTGCAGGGCGAGCGAGATCTCGCCGGGTCGCGGCAGGCTTCCGCCGCCGACCAGCGCGGCGGCGGAAGCCGTGTGGTGCGGCGCCCGGAACGGCCGCTGGCGCCAGCGCCGAAGGTCGAAGCCCCCGTCGGCGAGCGACTGCATCGCGGCCGATTCCATGGCTTCTGCATCGGTCATCGGCGGCAGGATGCCCGGGAGGCGCGAGGCAAGCATGGTCTTGCCGGTGCCCGGCGGTCCGACCAGCAGCAGGCTGTGGCCACCGGCCGCCGCGAGCTCGAGCGCGCGCCGGGCCTGCGACTGTCCGGCGACCTCGGCAAGGTCTGCGGCAAACGCGCCCGCGATCGACGCCGGCACCGGAACGCCGGCAGCCGAGGCAGGCACCGGGGCCAGCGGGCTCTCGCCGGCCAGATGCCTCACGACCGCGCGCAGGTCCGACGCGCCAAGTACCCGGGCACCGTCGACCAGCGCGGCCTCGCGCGCGCTGTCCTGCGGCAGCACGAAAGCGCGCCCGTCGCGTGCCGCGAACCAGGTCATCGCCAGCGCACCGCGAACCGGGCGAAGCGATCCGGTCAGCGCGAGTTCGCCGGCGAACTCGTGGCTGTCGAGCCATCCCTGCTGCGACGACCCTGCACGGCGGGGACGACGCAACTGCCCGGATGCCACCAGTATGCCGATGGCGATCGGGAGGTCGAAGCGGCCGCTCTCCTTCGGCAGCTCGGCCGGCGCGAGGTTGACCGTGATCCGGCGCGCGGGAAACTCGAAACCGCAATTGACGATCGCCGCTCGCACCCGCTCGCGCGACTCGCGCACCTCGGCCTCGGGCAGGCCGACCAGCGCGAATGAGGGCAAGCCGTTGGCCAGGTGCACTTCAACGGTGACCGGCGGCGCTTCCATGCCGAGCAGGGCCCGGCTGTGCAACACCGCCACCGGGGAGGCCATCCGGGCTGGATCGAGTGGTGCGGACGCTGGCGTGTGGTCCATCTGTCCGGGGCCGGTTACGCTGGACTCGCGACAAGGGACTCGCGACGCGGGACTCGCGGCGCGGGACCGCCCCGCTGCAGGCTCAGGCGGCCGGGCCGACCGGGTTCACCTGCAGCGGGCTGCCGCCCTGCTCGAGACCGGCGACCCGGGCCTCGAGTGCCTCGAGCTTTTCGCGGGTGCGCGCGAGTACCGCCGCCTGCACGTCGAATTCTTCGCGGGTGACCAGATCCATCCGCTGCAGCGCCGACCCGACGACCGCACGCACATTGCGCTGTACGTCCTGTGCCGGGCTGCTGGCGATCAGTTCGCGCAGCCGGCGCGAGAGGTCATCGAGGGTGCTCTGGTTGATCATCGGCGCGCTCCACAAGGGGTGAGGTCAGGGACGCCCAGAGTATAGGCAAGGGAAGCGTGGCCGACACACGCCGGAATCGATGCAAAGGCACTGAAACCTGTGACTCTTCCCGGCAACTGAACGCACCATTAATGTGCAGTCGGTGCGCAATCTGCATTCAAATGGTGCGCTGCTCAAGTTTTTCCCGTCAGTGTCGTTTCAGGCACGCGCTTGATCCGTGGTTTTTTTCTGGCACAGCAAATGCTTCGGATCAACCGCGACACCATTCAAGTCCGACCTACCCTCCCCGGAGATCCAAGCATGAAATCCTTCCGCAAGACCCTGCTCGCCGGCGCAGTCGCCACCGCACTGGCGGCACCCATGGCCGTTCTGGCTCAGGCGAAAGCGCCGGCATCGCCGCATACCTTCACCGGCAACGTCGGGCTGTTCAGCCAGTACATCTTCCGCGGGCTGACCCAGACCGACGGCAAGCCTGCGCTGCAGGGCGGCTTCGACTACAGCCATGCCAGCGGTTTCTATGCCGGCATCTGGGGTTCAAACGTGAGCTGGCTGACCGATTCGGCGGCTTTCAACGGCGGCAGCTATTCGGTCGAACTCGACACCTACCTGGGCTTCAAGATGCCGATGGGCGACTTCACGTTCGACGTCGGCTACCTGCGCTACAACTACCCGGGTCGCTTGCCCGTCGGTGGTCTGGCCGCCGGTGCAGCCAAGGCCGATACCGATGAACTGTATGCTGCGGTTACCTGGAAATTCGCCACGCTGAAGTATTCCTATTCCCTGGGTGACACCTTCGGCGTCGATGATGCAAGCGGCAGCGACTACATCGACCTGACCGCCACCCTGCCGCTGGGCGGCAGCGGCTTCAGCCTGATCGGCCATGTCGGTCGCCAGGGCTACAGTGGCCCGAACAGCACGAACGCCGCCTACACCGACTATCGCCTGGGCATCGCCAAGGAGTTCATGGGCCTGAATTTCAGCCTGAACTACACCGATACCAACGCGAAAGCGGCCTTCTACGACAACCGGTTCGGCCGCAACGTCGGCAAGAGCACGTGGACCGTCGGCGTCCAGAAAACCTTCTGAGCATCAAAGCGCCGGGGGCTGGCAAGGCCAGCCCCCTTCTCATGTCGGTCGAGGGGCACACACCATGAAATTTGTCACTGCCATCATCAAGCCGTTCAAGCTCGACGAAGTCCGGGAGGGCTTGTCCGCCATCGGCGTACAGGGCATCACCGTGACCGAAGTCAAGGGCTTCGGACGCCAGAAAGGCCACACCGAACTGTATCGCGGCGCCGAATACGTGGTCGACTTCCTGCCCAAGGTCAAGATCGAAGTCGCGATCAAGTCGGACATGCTCGACCAGGTGATCGAAGCCATCGAGAAGTCGGCCAGTACCGGGAAGATCGGTGACGGCAAGATCTTCGTCTACGACCTTGAACAGGTCGTTCGTATCCGCACCGGCGAGACCGGCGCAGACGCCTTGTAAATCCGAAGAACAAGATCGGGAGATCGCATGAAGAAGTTGCTCGTGACCCTGCTCACTGCCGTCTCGCTCGCGTTCAGCGCGGGCGCGATCGCGCAGCCCGCACCTGAACCGGCCAAGGCCGCAGAGGTGGCACCGGCCACCGCCGCCCCTGCAGCCACCGCCGCCCCTGCAGCCACCGCCGCCCCTGCCGCTGCGACCGCACCGGCAGCCGCAGCCGAAGCACCCAAGCCGCCGAACATCAACAAGGCAGACACGACGTTCATGTACATCGCCACCGTACTGGTGATCTTCATGATCCTTCCCGGCCTTGCACTTTTCTACGGCGGACTGGTCCGTCAGAAGAACATGCTGTCGGTCCTGATGCAGGTGTTTGTCACCTTCTCGATGATCGCGATACTCTGGGTCGTCTACGGCTACTCGCTGGCATTCACTGGTGGCAGCCCGTTCATAGGCGGTCTGGACAAGATGTTCCTGGCAGGCGTCACCGACGCCAGTGCTGCTGCGACCTTCAGCAAGGACACCTACATCCCGGAATACATGTTCATCGTGTTCCAGCTGACGTTTGCGGCCATCACGCCGGCGCTGATCGTCGGCGCCTTCGCCGAGCGGATGAAGTTCTCGGCCGTGCTCCTGTTCCTCGCGATCTGGTTCACGTTCGCCTACCTGCCGATGGCACACATGGTCTGGTACTGGGACGGCCCGGACGCGATCACCGACGAGAAGTCGCTCGAGGCAGTCAACGCCGCAGCCGGCTTCCTGTGGAGCAAGGGTGCGCTCGACTTTGCGGGTGGCACGGTGGTACACATCAATGCCGGTGTCGCCGCGCTGGTGGCCGCCTACATGCTCGGCAAGCGGGTGGGCTACGGTCGCGAACCCATGCCGCCACACAGCCTGGTGTTCACCATGGTCGGCGCCGCGATGCTGTGGGTCGGCTGGTTCGGCTTCAACGTGGGTTCGAACCTCGAGGCCAACGGCGTGGTCGGACTGGCTTTCATCAACACGATCGTCGCCACTGCGGCAGCCGTACTGTCCTGGACCTTCGCCGAATGGGTCGGCAAGGGCAAGCCGAGCATGCTCGGAGCCGCCTCGGGCGCAGTTGCCGGCCTGGTGGCAATCACGCCGGCCTGCGGCTTCGTCGGGCCGATGGGCGCGATCGTGATCGGGTTCATCTCGGGCATCGTGTGCCTCTGGGGCGTGACCAGCCTGAAGCGGATGCTCGGCGCGGATGATTCGCTCGATGTGTTCGGCGTGCATGGCCTGGGTGGCATCGTCGGCGCAGTACTGACCGGCGTGTTCGCATCGCCCTCGCTCGGCGGTGCCGGGGTGTGCGATTACATCAAGGACGTCTGCGGCCAGCCGCTGGCCAACGGCATCCTCGGGCAGGTCTGGACCCAGATCGAAGGCGTGCTGATCGCCGTGGTGCTGTCGGCCGTGGTTGCCTTCATCGCCCTGAAGATCGTCGACCTGATCGTCGGCCTGCGCGTGACCGAGGAAGAAGAGCGGGAAGGCCTGGACGTCAGCTCGCACGGCGAGAAAGCGTACAACTGACCGCGAAACCGCAACGAAAAACGGGCACCTTCGGGTGCCCGTT
>JBILGF010000279.1:0-4833 GCA_044351195.1 Burkholderiales bacterium | reverse complement strand
CGATCTTCCATCGCCGCCCTGGCGCGGATCAAGGCCGATCCTGCCGCCACCCTGCAGACTGAGTGCGATGCTGGGCAACTCGTCGGTCGCGGCGGGAACCTCGCGGGCGATGCGCGCATCGAATGCCTCGCGGACGCGCTCTGCGGGCCGTATCTCGACCCGGCGGGTTCGCGGCACGACCTGCCCACCCTCTGCCTCCGACACGACGACACGAACGGTCTTTGCAGAGCGATCAAGCACATGCGCGATCAGTTCACCGCGCTGTACATGGCGGCCCTGCAGGTTGTTCGGGTCCTGGATCACGACCACGCCAGTCGACGGTGCGCGGATGGTCAGCTCCTGCTGGCGACGACGCGCCTGGGCAAGTGCTGCACGCACGTGCTCGCGCTGCTCTTCGATCAGCGCCGCCTGTACCCGGTTACCGGTGCGCGCGAGCTGATGTCGCGCTTCAAGCTCGGCAAGCTGCGCCTGAAGGACACGGCTGCGTGCCTCGAGCTCCGGGTCATGGCATTCGATCAGTGGCTGCCCAGCCGTTACCGATTCATCAGGCTTCACCAGTACGCGCCTGACGATCCCGTCTACCGAGGCACGAACATGCGCATGCTCTGGCGCCCATATCACTCCCTCGGCACGCGTGGACGATGGCGCAGGCAGCCAGCCGACGACAGCCACAACAACGGCCACCATGGCGCCCGTGACCAGAAGTGCTCTCGCGCGCTTGCCGTAGATGCGGGGGCTGTAGAACAGGAAGTGCAGCTTCTTCACCAGCGGGATGACCAGCATGCTGGCCACGGCCCAGATCGCGAGCAGCACCCCCAGGAAGAAAAACTGCGTGGCTACGATCACGGCGATCGAAACCATCATGACCATCCGGTAGCAGAACGACAGTACGGCGTAACCGGCAAGCCACCCGCGCTCCGACGGAGTCTGCGCAGGCGAGGCTTCGCTCTGGATGCCGAACAGGTAATAGCGGATCAGATAGCCCAGGTAGTCGTTCGCGCGCTGGCCGAGATTCGGTGACTCAATCCAGTCGGCAAGGATGTAGTACCCGTCGAAACGCAGAAGCGGGTTTGCATTGAACAGCACCGTCGTGATGCCGGCGATCAGCATCACGTCATAGGCGATGGCTCGGGGCAGTCCCGGTTCGAGATTGATCCACACGAAGACAGCCAGCGCTGCGAGGAATATCTCCACCAGCATGCCGGCGGCGCCGACCAGCATCCGGCTGCGCTTGTCCCGGAATGCCGTCGCCGACGAGGCATCGACATACGGGATCGGGATCAGCACCAGCAGCATGATCCCCATCTCGTGCACCTCCCCGCCCCCTGCCTTGATGGCCACGGCGTGGCCCAGTTCATGCACGAGCTTGATGATCGGAAAGACGAGCCAGACGAGGAGCAGGTTCTCCACCGTGAACACACGATCGACGACATCGCTGGACAGTTCCTTCCAGTGCATGCCCACGAGAACCAGCGCGCTGGTCACGACGGCCAGCCACAGGACGGCCCCTGGCCAGCCGAACAGCGGCCGCAGGACGGGCATCGCCCGGTCGAGCAGGCGGTCAGGATCGACGAGCGGAAAACGGATGGAGAGCGGATTGCCGATGTACTGCTTGATCCGGCTGCGGCGATGCTTGATCCGCCGCTGTTCCAGCTCCTGCGGGTCGGGTGTTGAATCCCCCTGCAGCGCATCGGCAGCGTGCAGGTCTGACATCAGCTTGATCACTTCCTCCTGGGAGGGAACGGCGTCCCCCAGGCGAACGCATGCGATGTCCCATATCTCCTGAATGGTGCGTCCGCCGTTCAACAGGCCGATGATCACGTTGGCTGCTGGCGTGAACCGGTGGAACTTCCCGGTCGAATGATTCTGCATCACGTACCAGACCGCGCCGCGGTAGACATGGCGATGGATCTGCGCATGGCTGCGCAGGCGCGGCTTGAGCAGTGCCACGCGATACCATGAATCACTGAACAGGGAAGTGGTGCTCATTGCCGCGCCCTGCTCATATCCATGACCATACGGTCAGTCTCATCCAGTTGAAGAACCGATGGGTGAAGATCCAGAACATGCTGCGCTGTCCCGCCTCGACCTTGGCCACCCCCTCCATCCCCGGCCTGAGCCGCTCCGAGCCCTGCTCGAGCATCGCCTCAACGCGGAAGAAGCTGCGCCCCTCCCGGGAGATCACCACTGGTGTAACGGTGCTGATCGAGAAAGCGTACTGCTCGCCAGGCAGTGAACTGAGCAGTAGCCGTCCCCTCTGGCCTTCGTGCACGTGTCCGATCGCAGTCTCTGGCACCTCAAGGACGATCCGATAACCATCGAGCGGCGAGACTTCGAAAAGGACCTGGCCGCGCTTGACCGCAGCGCCCAGCGACTGGTGCAGGTCGCCGCTGACCACCAGACCCTGGAAGGGCGCGGCGATCTGCGTGCGCTGCAATTGCTCGGCGAACAGGTTGACCTGCGCTTCGGCCTGCTGCACCTGGGCGAGCACGATGCTGGCCTGGGCTCGGTCGTACTTCGCGACCGCCTCCTGGTACTGCCGGATGTACTGGGTACGCTGGCTCTGCCACTTGAGGTATTCGAGCCGCAGGTCGCGCTGATCCAGCGTAGCCAGTATGGCGCCCGCCTTCACGACATCCCCGGCCCTGTGCGACGCGCTGGCCACGAAGCCGTCTATGGGCGCGATGAGAACCCGCCGCACCGAACCCTCCAGGGTGGCGCTCGCACCTACCCGGTAGTTTCCGGTCGCGACCGAGAAGAACAGGATCACCCCTGCGACGGCAAGCAGCGCAAGCTTGCGGCCGTAGTACCTTGGCCCGAAGATCTTTCCGAGGTGCTCCCGCAGGCCGTCGCGCATTCGCTGCAGCACGTGACGATCGTTCAGTCGCCTGGCTTCGAGCACGCGGCTACCCAATGCGATCGTGGCCTGACAGAGCTCGATGGCGTGCGCGTCGAAAGGCCGCCCTGCCGGTCGCTCCAGGGTGAACGCCCCGCCACTTCCGTGGGCAGGCTCGAATGGAATCGTGAGGATGCTGCCGCTACCGAACTGCCGGGACAGCGCCTCGTGATCGCGCGTGACCAGCGGTTCGCCCGGGCCCGAGGGAATGGCGATGATCGAGCGCTGATCCAGCGCCTCATCCATCGCCATGCCGATGGCGCGAGTGAGGTTCATACGCCGACCGAACTCGGCGCTGTGCGACATCGCTGCAACCTCGATGTGGCCGTCTTTCTGGTAGCCGATACTGACGCGGTCGCAATCGAGCCGTATCGCCAGATCGGTTGTGAGCGCCCGCGCTGCTGCAGGGAACTTCGACTCGGACAGGGAAGTCGCCAGCAGGTCGAGGGTGCTGATCAGCCGCTCGCGGGTAGCCTGCTCCATCTCGGACTGGCCAACCCGCCACCGGGCCTCTATCGCATAGAGTGCCCAGCGCAGGCGCTGCACCAGCGCCTTCAGGTCTTCCTCATCCCGGGGCTCGCATTCGACTGCGACCAGCCCGTGCAACACGCCGTCGATAATCAGCGGACAGCTGAGCGACGCACTATCCGGACCTGCGCAGACCAGGCTTCCGCGGGCGTCCAGCGTGCGCGTGGCAACGTCGGCAAGCCGCGCACTCGGCGCGTGACCTGCAGGCCAGAACGCGACGGGCGAATAAGGGCCTGCACCCGGTGGCCCGAGCAGCAGTACCGCCTGCCTCACACCCTGTATCAAGGCGCACTGCGAAGCAAGCCAGACGCGCTGGAAATCCTCGCTGTTGGCCGTTGGAGCGCCAGCGCTGACGGCCAGTCTGGAAGCATCGGTACCCGCGTCGGTCGCGGACTGCCGGCTGTCCGGTTCGACCATCAGAGATCATCCATCCGTCTTGAGTTCGCCGAAGCGGGACTCGTACTCCTTCAGCACCCGCTGCAGCAGCACCCCCAACCGCTTGGCCGCATAGGGGTTGAGTATGACCCTGTCTGACAGCGCGACCTTCACCTCTTTCTGGCCCGCGTGCCAGGCCTGGTTGGCGCCGAACAGCAGGGTGATTTCCTCGCGTGAGCCAAGCACGTTGCATACGTTCGAGTACGAGGTGCTCATGCGCGAGTCGTCCCACACGACCCGTTGCGGATCTACACTCTGGCGGTCCATGTCCGGCATGCTACCCGCACCGACATCGGGGTTTGAATTGTTCATCGTGGCTCCTTTGATCGTGTCGCTGGCGTGATCGCTGCTATCGAACCGCGAGGCCGTCGCGGTACTCGCCGCGCAGTATCCCTCGCAGGGCATAGCCCATACAAGACCGGGTCATTCGATACGCCGGGTTGGCGATACGCACCATCAGGCTGCGGGCGTATGGCTTCCCCAGTCGATCCGGGGCGTGTTCGCCGGACGATGCAGGACACTCACCGCTTCGACTTCCGCCGGCACGCCACTCGTCCCGTCGAGCCAATGGCCTGCAGTCGCCTCGATGGCTCCCCTGCCCGGCTGAAGCGCGATCGTCGCAGGGCGCATGCACCGGCGCCGTTCGAGCATGATGCGACCGTCGGCCGTTGTCCAGGTGCCCCGGGCAGCCGCGCCCGTGGCATGCAGGCCCACAAGGCCCATCAATGCCGCACCCGCAATTGAATGATCGTCAGGCGCCGAGGCTGATATCGCCGCCGGAGGCGTCCAGTCGATCAGCATCACCGACCCTGTGTCGGGTTGCATGCTCACGGCGCTTACCGCATCCACTGCAGGCTGCACCAACGGCGTGCCCGCGCCGGGGCCCCCTGCGGGCACGGGTTCGCCCGGCTGCGGCTGCACCTCCGGAGGCGACATTCCTTCAGGCACCGTTGGCTGACCCGGCAAACCAGGCG
>JBILGF010000045.1:0-11700 GCA_044351195.1 Burkholderiales bacterium | reverse complement strand
TGACCTCGGCCTCGGCCGGAATCAGCCGCTCGCGCACGAAGCGGCGGATCGCATCGAGCAGCAGGTCGAGGGTTTCACGGTCGTGGATCATCGCGGGTCAGTCGGCGCTGGCGCCGGACTTGCGCACCACGTCGCTCCAGCGCTTGATCTCGGAATCGATCAGCGTGTTGAAGTCGCCCGGCGAGCCGCCCATCGGCTCGATGCTGAGATCGGCCAGCCGCGACTGGGTGGCCGGCATCGCCAAGAGCCGGTTGGTCTCGGCATTGACCTTGTCGACCACCGCCTTCGGCGTGCCGCGCGGGGTGAGCAGCCCGAACCAGGCATAGGACAGGTAACCCGGCAGGCCGGCCTCTGCCACCGTCGGCACATCAGGCAGGATGCTGCTGCGCTTCGGCGTACCCATTGCCAGCGGACGCAGCTTGCCGGCCTTGATCTGCGGCACGTAGGGTGGCAGGTTGTCTATCGCGATCGTGATGCCGGCGCCGGTCATCAGGTCTGTCAGCACCATCGCGCTGCCCTTGAACGCGGCGAAGGTGAAGTCGACGCCGGCCATGGTCTTGAACAACTCGCCCGACAGGTGGCCGGTGGTGCCGATGCCGGGCGCGCCGAAGGCAAGCTTGCCCGGGTTCGCCTTCGCCGCCGTGATGACTTCCTTCAGCGTGCGATAGGGCGCGCTGGCATTGACCACGAACACGTTCGGCGTCTGCCCCACCGCCACCACCGCCTCGAAGCTCTTCGGGCTCCAGGAGAGCTTCCGGTAGAGCGTCGGGTTGATGCCGGACACGCCAGCGGTGGTCATCATCATCGTGTAGCCATCCGGGTTCGCGCGCGCGGCAAGCTCGGCCCCGATGTTGCCGCCGGCACCCGGGCGGTTGTCGATGACGAACGTCTGCCCCCAGCGCTCGCTCAGGTGCTGCCCCACCACGCGTGCGAGGATGTCGGTTGCCCCTCCGGGCGGGAAGCCGACGATGATCCGTACCGACCGGTTCGGGAAGTCGGCCGCATCGCCGCCTTTGCCCTGGGCGAATGCCTGCGCGCTGCACAGTGCGGCAGCGGCGAACGAAACCAGCGCCAGTCGGGCGCGATGGGTGTGTGTCATCCTGTTTCTCCTCCAGGCGTTCAATGTTGTGACCGGAACATCGCCGTCTTTTCTCCGGGCAGCAGCCGGGGCGGGTCGATGTCATCGCGCGGGGGACGTCTTGCGGCACTTCGAACAGGGTAAAGCGTGCCGACACCGCGCACTCCGGATTGTAACGGTTGGCGAAACGATTGAGGCCACAGGGCTCGTTTTTGCCGCCGTTCGCCCGCACGCGTCCCCGCACCCGCATCCGACCCTGCATCCGACCCTGCACCCGACCCCGCAACCTCTGCCGAGCCATCGCCAGGAATGAACGCGCCCGACGCCTACCGCGCCCTCGACTGCTGGCTCTGGCGCATCGATCCCGCCACGGGGCAGGTGGTGACGCTCGGCGGCTGCAGCCCGTTCGGCCGGGACGACATCGGCTGGCTGCCGATCCTGCGCGCAAGCGGACGCCACGCCCGCCACGCGATCCTCGATGCCGTGCGGTTGCTGCGGGCATCGGACGCAGACGGCAGCCTGCGTCTGGACGCGATCGCCGTCCCCGCGGCGGCAGGTCACCGGCACGCCATCGACATGGTGATCAGCCGCCAGCGCGACAAGGCCGGGGCCGAAGCGTGGGCAGGCGTCGTGCTGCGCCGCTGGCCATCGGCACGCACGGCGGTCCCGCTGGCCGACGAACCAGCGGGTCGATCGCACGCCCCCGACCCGGAGCACCCCGCAGCCGGCCCCGCCCGTTCGGACGCCGCCCCGATCCGCTCCGCACCGCCATTGCGCACCGGCATGGACCGCGACTCGCTGGTGCGCGAGATCCACCATCGCATCAAGAACCATCTGCAGGGCATGACCGGGCTGATCGAGCGCTACCGCAGCGACCATCCCGTGCTGGGCGAAGCCCTGGACGCGATCAGCGGCCAGCTGAACTCGATCGGCACCGTATACGGCCTGCTGGCCCGATCGGGGCGTACCGACCTTGCGCTGAGCGAGATCGCACAGGCGGTCACCGACGGCGTTCGCGGCATTGCCGTCAACGGCATCACCACGCGGTTTGCGGACGGCAGCGACCCTTTCCGCATCGGCGAGCAGCACTGCGTGGCCATCGCGCTGGTGGTCAATGAGCTGCTGATGAACGCCATCAAGCATGGCGGCGCCGAGCGCGGCCTGCCGCCGGTGACCGTCGCCTGTGAACGGCTCCCCGGGGGCTGCCTGCTGCGCATCTGCAACGCGGGGACGCTGCCGCCGGGCTTCGATTTCGACGCCGGCACCGGTACCCGAACCGGCCTGCAACTGGTGCGCGCGATGCTGCCCAGCCGGGGCGCACGACTCCGGCTGCACGCCTCCGGCACGCAGGTCGAGGTCACGCTCGACCTGGCTGCCCCGGTACTCTCCGATCCGCTGCCGGTAACGGACGGCGCATCCCATCCCGAGGGCATGTGGCTCGGCAATCGGACCGGTTAGAATCAGTCTCCGTTGCGCGACGCCCGACGACCCGATGACTGCCCCCGCCGCCCAAGATACCCAGGAAGACCCTGCGCCCAGGACGGTGATGATCGTCGACGACGACCCGCTGATACTGACGACCCTGCGCGACGGGTTGCAGCGGGCCGGCTACGACGTGTGGTCTGCCGGCTCGGCGGAAGAGGCCCTCGAACTCACCCGCGACACCCTGCCCGACGCAGCGCTGGTCGACATGCGGATGCCCGGCATGAGCGGCCTCGAGCTGGCCGAAACCCTGCTCGACCGCGCCCCGCTGGCAATCGTCATCCTGTCGGCCTATGACGACCTCGACCTGGTGCGCGAGGCCGCCGCCCAGGGCGCCTACGGATACCTGGTGAAGCCGGCACTGATCCGGCATATCGTTCCCGCGATCGAGGCGGCGATGGTGCGCGCCCGGGACCTCGCCCGGATCGAGGACGAACAGGAGCGCCTGCGTGGCGCGCTCGAGGGCCAGCAGGAGATCAGCGTGGCCGTAGGCATCATGATGGAGCGCAACCGCATGTCCCGCAACGGCGCATTCAACTACCTGCGCAGCGAAGCCCGCAGCGAGCGGCGCAAGCTGCGCGACGTGGCCAACGAGTACATCGCAGCCGAAGAGCGACTCAATCGCGCCGACGACTGACGGTGCCCTGACATCGGGCGGCAGGCTCCGGCCTGCCTCGCCCCACGCCCTGACCGACGGACAGCCATGACCCCTCCCGACTACCCACCGCGTACCGGCGGCCAGATCCTCGCCGACCAGTTGCGCATCCATGGCGTCGACCTCGCCTTCGGCGTCCCGGGCGAGAGCTACCTCGCGCTGCTCGACGCCATGCACGATCACCGGGACGCGATGCGCTTCGTGATCTGCCGCCAGGAGGGCGGTGCCGCGAACATGGCCGATGCCTACGGCAAGCTGACCGGCCGGCCGGGCATCTGCATGGTCACCCGGGGCCCCGGCGCGACCAATGCGTCGATCGGCGTGCACACGGCGTTCCAGGATTCGACGCCGATGATCCTTCTGATCGGCCAGGTGGCGCGCGACTACATCGACCGCGAGTCGTTCCAGGAGATCGACTACCGCCGCTTCTTCGGTCCGTTCATGAGCAAGTGGACGGCGCAGATCGATTCCGCCGCCCGGGTGCCCGAGTACCTCAGCCGGGCTTTCCATGTCGCGACCTCCGGCCGCCCCGGGCCGGTGGTGCTCGCGCTGCCCGAGGACATGCTGACCGAGACCGCCTGCGTGGCCGATGCCGCACCCTGGCAGCGGGTACAGGCCAGCCCGTCGGCGGCCGACCTGCAGTGGCTGCATGCACGGCTTGCCCGGGCAGAGCGGCCGTTCCTGATGATCGGCGGCAGCGGCTGGACCGACACGGCGGTGGCGGACATCGCCGCGTTCGCCCAGGCCAACCGGCTGCCGGTCGGCTGTTCGTTCCGCTGCCAGGACCTGATGGACAACCGCTCGCCGAACTATGCCGGCGATGTCGGCGTGGGCATCAACCCGGCGCTGGCCGAGCGCATCAAGGCGGCCGACCTGCTGCTGGTGGTCGGACCCAGGCTTGGCGAGATGGCCACCCAGGGCTACACCCTGCTCGACGTGCCGCGGATGAAGCCGTCCCTGATCCATGTGCACGCCGGGGCGGAAGAACTGGGCCGGGTATACCAGGCCGATCTGCTGATCAACTCGGGCATGCCCGAGATGGCCGCCGCACTGCGCGCGCTGCCCCCGGTGAGCGCCGAGGCCTCCGCCCGGTGGAGCGACTGGACCGCCAGCGCGCATGCCGACTACCTGAAGACACTCGAGCCGGTGTCGCCGCCAGGGGACGTGAACCTGTCCGTGGTGCTGCGCCAGCTGCGCCAGCGCCTGCCCGACGACGCGATCGTCACCAACGGCGCCGGCAACTACGCTGCCTGGCTGCATCGCTTCTTCGACTATCGCAGCTATCGCACCCAGCTCGCCCCGACCAGCGGCGCGATGGGCTACGGCGTGCCCTCGGCAGTCGCCGCGGCGCTGGTGCATCCGGGCCGTATCGTGGTGTCATGGAACGGCGACGGCTGCTTCATGATGAACGGCCAGGAAATGGCAACCGCCGCGCAGTTCGGTGCAAAGGTGGTGTTCTGCGTGGTCAACAACGGCATGTTCGGCACCATACGCATGCACCAGGAGCGCGAGTATCCGGCGCGGGTATCCGGCACCGAGCTGAGCAATCCCGACTTCGTCGCGCTGGCTCGCGGCTACCATGCCCATGGCGAACGGGTCACCGCCACCGACGAATTCCTGCCGGCCCTGGACCGCTGCCTCGCCTTCGACGGCCCGTCGCTGATCGAGATCTGCACCGACCCCGAGGCGATCACCCCGCGCACCACGCTGAGCGCACTGCGCAACGCGCCGCGCTGATGCCGGCTCGCTGCCCGGAGACGGTGCCAGCGCCGATGCCGGTGCAGTCATGGCGCTGGTGCAGCAACGGCCTGTTGCCGCGCCCGGCGCGATGATCGACGCCGCGCTGCTGCCCGAGCCGTTCACGCTCGCGGTCTGCCTCGCCGCGATCTTCACCATCGCGTTCATGAAAGGCGCATTCGGAGGCGGGCTCGCTGCGCTTGGCATCCCGGTGATGTCGCTCGGGATGGATCCGGTATCGGCCGGCGCGTTGATGGCACCGATGTTCATCGTGATGGACGTGGTGGCGATCCGCTACTGGAAGCCATCGACCTGGTCGCGCCGAGACCTCGCCTGGCTGGTGCCGCCGATGCTCGTGGGTACGCTCGTGGGCTTCGCGCTGATGAGCCGGATCAATCCGGACTGGATAGGCATCATCATTGCCGTGCTCACGCTCGGCTTCGCGGCCCAGTGGTTCCTCGGTGGCAGCCAGGTGGTCGCGCGGCCGCGCTCGAAATGGCGGGCGCTGGCCGCAGGCGGCGCCTCCGGCGTGACCTCGATGGTCGCGCACACCGGTGGCCCGCCCGTGGCGGTCTACCTGCTGTCGATCGGGCTGTCGAAGGCGATCTATGCCGGCACCACCAACATGTACTTCACCTTTGCCAACGCCGCCAAGGTCGGGCCCTGGCTGCTGCTCGGGCAGCCCGACGCGAAGCTCTGGGTCCTGTTCCTGCTCTGTACCAGCGTGGTGCCGGCAGGCATCTGGCTGGGCTGGCGCATGCACCAGCGGCTCGACCAGAGACAGCTGTATTCGCTGTGCTATGCACTGCTGGTCCTGACTTCATTCAAGCTGCTGTGGGACGGCGTGAACGGCCTGCTCGCCTGATCCGCGCCGGATGCGACGGTGCCGGCCGCATCCGGCAGGCCGTGAAAACGGGATAATCCGGCGTACTGTCCATCACCTTGTCTGCGGAGCACGCATGCGTCGAGTCACCCTCACTCAGTATCTCGTCGAACAGGAACGCAAGCGCAGGACGGTGCCGGCCGAACTGCGCCTGCTGCTCGAAGTCATCGCGCGCGCCTGCAAGGCGATCAGCCATGCCGTAGGCAAGGGTGAGCTCGCCGACGTGCTGGGCGCCGCCGGCACCGACAACGTGCAGGGCGAGGCGCAGAAGAAGCTCGACGTGATTTCCAACGAAGTGCTGGTCGAGGCCAATTGCTGGGGCGGCAGCCTGGCGGCGATGGCCTCGGAGGAAATGGACGAGCCCTACCAGATCCCGAACGAATACCCGAAGGGCCGCTACCTCCTGCTGTTCGATCCGCTCGACGGCTCCTCGAACATCGATGTCAACGTGTCGATCGGCACCATCTTCTCGATCCTCGAATGCCCGCCCGACGTGACCGAGCCCGACGAGTCGAGCTTCCTGCAGCCAGGCACGAAGCAGGTCGCCGCAGGCTTCGCCGTGTACGGACCGTCCACGGTGATGGTGCTGACTGTCGGCCATGGCACGGTCGGCTTCAGCCTCGACCGCGAAGTAGGCTCCTGGGTGCTGACCCAGCCGCGCATCGAGATTCCGGTGTCGACGAAGGAATTCGCGATCAACATGTCGAACGCGCGCAACTGGCCGGCTCCGGTCACGCGCTACATCGACGAGTGCGTCGCCGGCAAGGACGGGCCACGCGGCAAGGATTTCAACATGCGCTGGGTCGCGTCGATGGTGGCCGACGTCTACCGTATCCTGACCCGCGGCGGCATCTTCATGTACCCCGCCGACACACGGCACAAGGAAGGCCGGCTGCGCCTGCTGTACGAGGCCAACCCGATGGCGTTCATCGTCGAGCAGGCCGGCGGCGCGGCGAGCACCGGCACCCAGCGCATCATGGACGTGCAACCCGGCAGGCTGCACCAGCGCATCGGCGTGGTGCTGGGCTCGACCGAAGAGGTGGAGCGGGTCGAGCGCTACTTCGCGGAAGCGGGCTGACATTTCCGCATTCGTGATTCATCAACGACGCGTCGCACGGGAGAGGCTACGATGGGCATGATGACCGACGAGGAACTCGCACGACTGGCACCGGCTGAATCCTCGCTGTTCGCCTCTCCGATACCGGTGCAGTCGGTGTCGTCCGACGAGTTCACGCCCGCACCCCAGACCCCGCGCCAGCGCGAGTTCGAGGCGCGCGTGAAGACGATCGGCTCGGAGCTCGCCGCGCACCAGGGCATGAGCCGGCGCGCGTTCTTCAAGACCTCGGCCGGCATGGCTGCCGCGTTCGTCGCGATGAACGAGACCTTCGGCCCGTTGTACATGGTGAGCCGCGCCGAAGCGGCCACGCCCGAGATGGCCAACGCACGTGCCGCCGCGCTCAAGGGCCAGTTCATCATGGACATGCACACCCATTTCCTGCGCGACGACACGCGGCTGGAAGGCTTCGTGCGCTCGCGCGAGGCGGTCGGCCGTGCGGGCTGGAACCCGGCGCTCGCGGGCAAGCCGCAGACCATCGAAGACCTGAAGTTCGCGAACTACTTCAAGGAGATCTACCTCGACAGCGACACCAAGGTCGCGCTGATCTCCGGCTCGGGCTCGGAGGACCCGCGCGACTGGTTCCTCACCAACGAGATGAAGGCCGATGCGCGCGGCAACGTGAACCGGCAGAGCGGCACCCGGCGGATGTTCTCGCATGCGATCTTCATGCCCGGGATGCCCGGCTGGCTGGAGAAGGTCGACCACGACATCGAGGTGCTGAAGCCCGATTCGTTCAAGGGCTATACGGTCGGCGACAACACCAACAAGAATCTCGCGCGCCATCCCTGGCACCTCGATGACGAGAAGCTGATGTACCCGTTCTACGAGAAGCTGGTGAAGGCGAGCAAGGCCAACCCGAGCCTGGCCAATGTCTGCGTGCACAAGGGCCTGTTCCCGCAGTCGGTCACGAACAAGTTCCCGCACCTGGTGCCCTATGCCGACGTGCGCGACGTCGGCAAGGCGGCGCGCGACTGGCCGCAGCTCAACTTCGTGATCTACCACTCGGGCTTCCGCTTCACCGGCGGCCAGCAGAGCACGGGGTGGCAGCAGTTCGAGAAGACCGGCCGCATCGACTGGGTCACCGACCTCGCCGAGATCCCGGTCAGGTACGGCGTGAGCAACGTGTACGGTGACCTGGGGCAGATCTTCGCGCAGAGCACCGTGGCCGAGCCCAGGCTGTGCGCGGCCATGCTCGGACAACTGGTCGACGGCCTGGGCGCAGACCATGTCGTCTGGGGCACCGACGCGGTGTGGACCGGTGCGCCGCAGTGGCAGATCGAGGCGCTGCGCCGGCTCGAGATCCCTGAAGAGATGCAGAAGCAGTACGGGTTCAAGCCGCTGGGTGCGCCCGACGGCCCGGTGAAGAACGCGATCTTCGCCGAGAACTCGGCCCGGCTCTACCGGTTCACGCCCGCGATGCGTGCGGGGCTCGACAACGACGTGGTCGCGCGGGCAAAGCGCATCTACGACGAGCAGGGCGACGGCCGCACCAACCTAGCCTACGGCTACGTGAACCGCGGCGCCTGAACATCGACATCTTCCGGGTTCAATAACCGCGTGCTGGCTCCACCGCGTGCGCCGGCGGATCGCCCCGGCGCACCCGCCGCAGGTTGGCGACGATCTGCGCGGCCGCCGTGCGCGGGATCGCCACCGACGCCAGGTGCGGCGTGATCAGCACCTGCGGCAGATCCCACAGCGGATGCGACGCTGGCAGCGGCTCTTCATGGAACACGTCGAGCGTCGCCTCGGCCAGGTGGCCCGAGCGCAACGCGGCCACCAGCGCCGCCTCGTCAACGGTGCGCCCGCGTCCGGCACTGACGAACTTCGCGCCGCGCGGCAGTTGCGCGAAGCGTTCCGCGGTCATCAGGTTCTCGGTCTCGGCGGTCAGCGGCAGCAGCATCACGCAGATCTCGCTCTGCCCGAGGAAGGCCGGCAGCGCATCCATGCCGGCGAAGGTCTCGACCCCGGGCAGCACCTTCGGCGAGCGCGACCAGCCGAGCACCCGGAAGCCCTGGCGGACGAACTCGGCGGCGGCAACCGCACCGAGCTGGCCCAGCCCCATCATGCCGACGGCGCACTCGCGCGTCTCGCGCGGATGCACATAGGCCCAGCGGCGCTCGGTGCGTGCACGTTCGAAGGTACCGAACTCGCGGAAATGGCGCAGCACGCAGGTGAGCAGGAACTGGCCCATCATCCGGCCCATCTCGGGATCGGAGATGCGGGTGATCGGGATGCCCGCGGGCAGCGTGGTGTCGCGCACGATGTTGTCGACGCCGGCGCCCAGGTTGATGATCAGCTTCAGCTTCGGGAACTGGCGGTAGAAGCCCGGAGGCGCCTTCCAGGCGAGCACGGCCTCCACCGCGTCGAGCGGACCGCAGTCTGGCCAGGCATGGAATGCGAGCGCAGGATCAGCCGCATGCAATGCCGCGCGCCAGTCGCGCGCGTTGTCCACTTCGCTGTAGAACACCAGCGACACGATTCAGGCGCTCATCGCCTGCCGGCATCCATGGCGCCGGGCCACTGCGGCAGTGGTGCCGCGGCGTTCAGAGGGCCAGGTCATCGGCCGGACTGTGGTTGCGTTCGGCCAGCCGCCGGTAATGGCCATCGGAGTAGAGCAGCGGCGCCCCGTCGCTCACCGCCACGCTCTCGACATGGCCGATGAACACGTAATGGGTCGACAGCTCCGTCTCGGAGACGAGCCTGCAATCGAGCGCGACCATCACCTGATCGAGCACCGGAGCCCCGGTAGCCAGCGTCTTCCACTGGTCGCAGGCGAAACGGTCGTCACGCCAGCGCTCGATACGCCCGGCGAAACTGTCCGCGACATGCAGGTGTGCGCGACCGAGCACGTTGATGCAGAACAGCTGGTTGGTGCGGATCGCGGCAGCCGCCGCGCTGGTCTTGAACACGCAGACCAGCATCTGCGGCGGGTCTGCGGTTGCGGTGCAGAAGGAGCTCACGGTGACGCCGAAACGGCCGCCCGGCCCGTCGGTCGTGACCACCGAGACCGCAGTGGCGGCACGGCGCATCGCGAGCTTGAACAGGTTGGAATCGAACTGGGACATGGAATGGCCGTCTTCCTGTGCAGGCTTGCCTGCGTGGTGCCCTGCGGCATGGATCGAGATGATAAACCGATCGACGGCCAACCCAGGCCGCGGCCATCGGACAGATCCAGCCCCAAATCCAGCCCCAAATCCGGGTCAGAGACGATTTAGCGGCGCCGTGTTTGTGAATTTGGCGCGCGCGGGACCCGCTAAATCGTCTCTGACCCGGATTTGAAATCGAATCGTCTCTGACCCGGATTTGTCCGGAGATCGCTAGTTGAAGGCCTGCAGGCCGGTCTGCGCGCGGCCGAGCACCAGGGCATGGATATCGCTGGTGCCTTCGAGGGTGTTCACGGTCTCGAGGTTCAGCAGGTGACGGATCACGTGGTACTCGTCGCTGATGCCGTTACCACCGTGTATGTCGCGCGCCATGCGTGCGATGTCGAGCGCCTTGCCGGTCGAGTTGCGCTTGATGATCGACACCATCTCGGGTGCGGCACGGCCTTCGTCGCGCAGCCGCGACACGCGCAGCACGGCCTGCAGGCCGATGGCGATCTCGCACTGCATGTCGGCGAGCTTCTTCTGGATCAGCTGGTTCGATGCGAGCGGCCGTCCGAACTGGGTGCGTTCGATCGTGTAGCTGCGCGCGGCATGCCAGCAGAATTCAGCGGCACCGAGCGCGCCCCAGGCGATGCCGAAACGCGCGTTGTTGAGGCAGCCGAACGGGCCGGACAGGCCGCGTGCGCCGGGCAGGAGCTGCGCATCCGGCACGAACACCTGGTCCATCACGATCTCGCCGGTCGGGCTGGCGCGCACCGAGAACTTGCCTTCTATCTTGCGCGTATCGAGCCCCTTCATCCCGCGCTCGAGGATGAAGCCGCGGATGGTGCCGTCTCGGTCTTCGCCGCCATGCGCCTTCGCCCAGACGATCATGATGTCCGCGATCGGCGCATGGGTGATCCAGATCTTGCTGCCGGTGAGCACCCAGCCGCCATCGGCCTTCACCGCGCGCGTCTTCATGCTGCCCGGATCGGACCCGTGATCGGGCTCGGTCAGGCCGAAGCAGCCAAGCAGCTCGCCGGTGACCATGCGTGGGAGGTACTTCGCGCGCTGCGCATCCGACCCGTAGGCATGGATCGGGAACATCGACAGCGTGCCCTGCGTGCCGCACGCCGAGCGGAACGCAGTGTCCACGCGTTCCAGCTCGCGCATCGCCAGCCCGTAGGCCACGTAGCTGATGCCGGCACAGCCATGGCCGGTCAGCGTCGCCCCGAGCAGTCCGAGCTCGCCCATCTCGCGCATGATGTCGCGATCGAAGGTCTCGTCGCGATTCATGCGCAGGATGCGCGGCATCAGCCGGTCCTGGGCATAGGCGCGCGTCGCATCGCGGATCGCGCGCTCCTCGTCGCTCAACTGGTCGTCGAGCAGGAACGGGTCATCCCAGGCGAACTCGCCCTGGAACTGGGTGGCCATGCGCGCGGCCTTCCGTCCCTGCCCTGCCGCCCCGACGCTCAGCCGTCGACGCGTTCCATCACCAGCGCCATGCCCTGGCCGACGCCGATGCACAGGCTGACCAGCGCATAGCGGCCACCGGTACGCTGCAGCTGGCGTGCTGCAGTCAATGCAATCCGGGCACCGGACGCACCGAGCGGATGGCCGACGGCGATCGCGCCACCGTTCATGTTCACGCGCGAATCCTCGAAC
>JBILGF010000414.1:0-3222 GCA_044351195.1 Burkholderiales bacterium | reverse complement strand
CCGAGGCCCTTCAGGCAGGCCAGCACCTGGGCCGCGAAGGCTTCGTTGATCTCGATCACGTCCATGTCCTTCAGCGTCAGCCCGGCACGGGCTAGCGCCTTCTGCGACGAGGGTACCGGGCCGAAGCCCATGATGCGCGGCGGCACGCCGGCAGCGGCGGTAGCCAGGATGCGGACGATCGGCTTCACGCCGGCCTTTTCGCCGATGGCGCGGCTGCCGATCAGCAGCGCGGCCGCGCCATCGTTCACGCCAGAGGCGTTGCCGGCGGTGGTGACGCCGCCTTCGTTCAGCGGCTTCAATTTCTGCAGCGCCTCGATGGTCGTGTCGGCACGCGGATGCTCGTCCTCGCTCACCACCTTCGGGTCGCCCTTGCGCTGGGGGATGGTCACCGGCGCGATCTCGCCGGCGAAGAAGCCCTCGCCCTTGGCAAGCGCGTACTTGCGCTGCGAGGCGAGCGCAAAGATGTCGGCGGCCGCGCGCGGCACGTCATAGTCGTGCGCGAGGTTGTCGGCGGTCTGCGGCATCGAGTCGTCGCCGAACTGCTTCTCGACCTTCGGGTTCGGGAAGCGCGGGCCGATCGTCGAATCGAAGATGCGCATCTCGCGGCTGTAGGCCGACTCGGCCTTGGCCATCACGAACGGTGCGCGGCTCATGCTCTCGACGCCACCGGCGATGAACAGGTCACCCTCGCCCGCGGTGACTACCTGCGCGGCATAGGCTACCGCGTTCAGGCCGCTCGCGCAGTTGCGCTGCAGCACCGTGCCACCGACCTCGATCGGCAGTCCGGCCAGCAGGCCTGCGTGGCGCGCGACGCAACGCGAGTCTTCGCCCCCCTGGTTCGCGCAGCCGATGACGAGGTCTTCGAGCTGCTCGGGCCTGAAGCCGCTGCGCGCCATCAGTTCCTTCATCACGCCTGCGAGCAGGTCGTCGGGCCGCACGCCGGCCAGCGCACCGGAGTGGCGGCCGATGGGGGAGCGGAGTCCGTCGTACAGGTATGCGTCGAGCATGGTGATCTCCTTATTCGGGGGTGAGCAGCGACACGCCGAGCTTCGCCCGCCGGGTCATCCAGACGTTGGGACGGTAGCGCGGATCGCCGTAGATCCGGTACATGTTGGACAGCACCGCATGGATGCGCTCGACGCCGACGACATCGCCGAACTTGAGCGGCCCGTGCGGGTAGTTGAGCCCGAGCGTGACCGCCTTGTCGATGTCCGCGGGCGACGCGGTCTTCATCTGCGCGATCGAACAGCCGATGTTGCAGATCATCGCCACCACGCGCTGGGCGATGAAGCCCGGGCTGTCGCGCAGCACGGTGACCGGGGTGCCATCCGAGGCGAGCAGGCCGTGCGCGGCGGCGAGCATCGCCGGGTCGGTCAGCGGCGTACCCATGATCGTGCGCCGCTTCACCAGCGGGAACAGCGTGTCCACCGCCACGGTGCGCTTCGGGTCCAGCCCCTGCTCGACCGCGCAGTGGGTCGCATCGGTGCCGTAGGGCGTGACGAGGATCAGCGCACCGGCGCTCGGCGCATCGCCCCGCTCGAGGCTGGCACCCAGCCTGGACAGCAGCGCGGCGAGCGCTTCATGCCCATGGGGCTCGGCGCGGCTCACCCAGACGCTCGCCGGGCTCGCATCCGGGGCTGGTGCCTCGGGCGCCACCACCGGCTTCATCTCGGCATCGTATTCATAGAAGCCCCGCTTCGTCTTGCGGCCGAGCACGCCGGCCTCATAGCGGGCGCGCATCAGCATCACCGGCCGGTAGCGTGGCTCGTCGTAGAACTGCTGGTAGATCGCCTCGGACGCCGGGTGCGTGACATCGAGCCCGGTCAGCTCCATCAACTCGAACGGGCCCATGCGGAAGCCGCCCACGTCGCGCATCACGCGATCGATGTCGACGATGCCGGCGAGGCTCTCCTGCAGCATGTGGGCCGATTCGATCGTGAAGCCGCGTCCGACCTGGTTCACGATGAAGCCGGGCACGTCGACGCAGCGCACCGGCTCGCGCGTCATGCGCTTGCCGATCACCATCAGCGCATCGCCGACCCAGGGCGCGCTCTGCACGCCGTCGATCACCTCGACCAGCTTCATCAGCGGGACGGGATTGAAGAAGTGGAAGCCGGCGAAACGATGCGCGGTCTTGAGCTTCGCCGAGATGGTGGTCACCGACAGCGACGAGGTGTTGGTGGCCAGGATGCACTCGGGCGTCACCACCTGCTCGAGCTCGGCAAACACCTGCTGCTTGACCGCGAGGTTCTCGACGATCGCCTCGACCAGCAGGTGGCAGCGCACATAGCCGGCCGTGCTGTCGATCACCTCGACACGGCCCAGCGCAGCGGCTGCATCGCCCTCGGACAACTGCCCCTTCTCTGCGGCACGCTGGAACATCTTGCCGATGAACTCGCGCGCCTCGGCGGCGGCACCGGGCTTGGCATCGTGCAGCAGCACGTGCATGCCGCCTGCGGCGGCGACCTGGGCGATGCCGCGGCCCATGGCACCTGCGCCCAGGACACCGACCACCAGGTCGGGACGATCGGGATCGAAACTCGGATCGGATGCCATCTGCAGCTGTTCCTTCTGGATCGGGGGCACGCCGCAGGCCCGCTCGGGCGCGGCGGCTGGGACTCGTTGTCAGCGTCCGTTGAACC
This sequence comes from Burkholderiales bacterium, assembly GCA_044351195.1. Classification (GTDB taxonomy): domain Bacteria; phylum Pseudomonadota; class Gammaproteobacteria; order Burkholderiales; family CAIKXV01; genus CAIKXV01. The sequence goes on along the minus strand of JBILGF010000414.1, from coordinate 580 downwards.
GGGGCTTGCGCTTCTCCATGAAGGCGGTGCGGCCTTCCTTGTAGTCTTCGCTGGCGAAGCAGTTTTCGACCGCCTGCGCGCAGGCGGCGAGGTCGCGGTCGGCCGGATCGGCGTGGATGTTCTTCACGATCAGCTTCACCGACTGCACCGTCATCGGCGCGTTCTCGGCGATCACCATCGCATAGTCTCGGGTGTACTTCTCGAGCTGGTCGTTCGGCACCACGCGGTTGACCAGACCCATCGTCTCGGCCTCTTTCGCGTTGAACCGGCGCGCGGTGTAGAAGATCTCGGCGGCAAACGACGGGCCGACGATGTCGGACAGCCGATTGATGCCGGAGAACCGATAGCCCAGGCCGAGCTTTGCCGCCGGCACGGAGTACTGGGAATCTTCCGAGGCGATGCGGATGTCGGCGCCCAGTGCGATGCCCAGGCCGCCGCCGATGCAGAAACCGCGGATCATCGCGATCACCGGCTTGCTGCAGGTCTTCAGGCGGTCGTTCGCATGGTCGGCGATGGCGTTGTATTCCTTCACCGCTTCCATGGTGCCGCGGCGCTCGCCGAACTGCGAGATGTCGGCGCC
>JBILGF010000277.1:0-4892 GCA_044351195.1 Burkholderiales bacterium | reverse complement strand
ATGTGTAGGTTCTACGTTGTCATGAGGGGGTGGCGCCATCTTCAGGGCTTCCACGTGCAGCACCAGGCGTTCATCCTTCAACCCGGTGCGGCACAGGAACCCGCGCACTGCCACCTGTTCATCGCTTCCGGCGGCCGGGACACGCGCTGCAATGTCTCCGATGGCCACCGCATTCACCCTGCAAGCCACTTCACGTTCGCTGCCAGCCTCGGCCTGGATCGACTGATGCTCGATGCAGAAGCGCACGATCGGAAGTCCCCCGGGGGTGTAGCGCAGCATGTCGCGATCGACGATGCGCCCCGAGATGACGGTCCGGTTCAGTGTCGGCCTCCGCGCGAGTCCTCAGTTGCTCCTGATGCCAGCGGGTTGCAACGCACGCGCGCGACGGTCAGCCCGCCGGAGCAGGCACCGCCTCGGTGGGCGCGGCGACCGGTGCCGGGGCGCTGTCGCGCGACCCTTCACGGCGCGGACGATCACCGCGATCGCCACGATCGCCACGATCGCGGTCGCGGCCCTCGGCCGACGGCTTGGGCTCGCGCATCATCGGCGAGGGCGTGGTCACCGCTTCGGTCATCTTGACCGTCAGGTGGCGCAGCACCGCGTCGTTGAACTTGAACGCGTGCTCGAGTTCGTCGAGCGTGGCCTGATCGACCTCGATGTTCATGAGCAGGTAATGCGCCTTGTGCATCTTCTGGATCGGGAACGTCAGCTGGCGCCGGCCCCAGTCTTCCTTCCGATGGATGACACCCCCCTTGCTGGTGATCAGGGTGCTGTAGCGCTCGACCATGCCCGGAACCTGCTCGCTCTGGTCCGGGTGGACGATGAACACGACTTCGTAATGTCGCATTGATTCTCCTTGTGGGCTGTAGGGCCTCCCGGAATGCGACGCCGGTGAGGCAAGGATGTCTTCGGATCGGGCGCCAGGAATCCTGATGGAGGACCCCGAAAACCCGGGAAAGCCCTCTATTATGCGGTTCCCTGCTTCATTCGGCAAGCTGTGCGCCCAGCGAAGCGGCACGACGCCTGCCGCTGCCTGGTGCAGTGCCCACGACGGACGACCAGGCCTGCCCCCGCTGCGCCCCGGATGTCACGCCATCCGCACCGAATCGAAGTAGTCCACTGCCGCCGCCACATCGACCACATCGGCGTACTTCTGGTGCATGTCGAACAGGTTCATCCAGTGCGACGCCTGGGTGCGGTCGAAGCAGCACTCGCCGACCACGCCGACCCGGTAGCGGTAGGTCACCGCATCGACGACCGCCGCGCGCACGCAGCCGCTGGTCGATTCGCCGCAGACGATCACGGTGTCGGTACCGATCGCACGCAGGTGGTGCAGCAACGGCGTGCCCGCGAAGACGCTGGCGCAGACCTTCTCGATGACCAGTTCGCCAGGCAGCGGTGCCACCTGCGGCACGAACTCGTTGGCCAGGGCCCGGACCTCCGGCGGCAGGTGGTCGATGGCCCGATTGCGCCGATCGCCCTTGTCACCCCGGCGAAACCAGTCGCTCGGGAAGCCCGCCAGTGCCCGTGCATGGATCACCGGCACGCGGTTGCTCCGGGCGGCAGCAATCAGGCCAACCATGCGGTCGACCGCCTCCCAGCCTTCCAGGCCACAACTCATCGGCCAGTCCTCGATCGATTCCAGGATCGGCTTGCGCTCATGGCCCAGTGCCGCATGGAACACATCGACCACCAGGAGCACGGGCCGCTCACCGAAGCCGTCGTTCGCCTTCTTTCCCCAGACCGCCAGGTGCTGCCTGTCCTGTTCCGTCAGGAACGCATCCCATCCCGCCATGCTGCTCATCCTCCAGGTTCGTGGTTCATGGGTCCGTTGATGGGGTCAGGTCAGGCCTGATCCCGCCATTCATCTCAGCGCAGGGTCGCCCGCTGGCGCCGGCTCTCGAACAGGCAGATCCCGGTCGCGACCGACACGTTCACGCTCTCCACCACCCCGAACATCGGGATGCGCACCAGTTCGTCGCAGCGCTCGCGGGTGAGGCGGCGCAGGCCCTCGCCCTCCGCGCCCATGACCCAGGCCAGTGGCCCGGCCAACTTTGCGCCAAACAGGTCGCCCTTGCCGGCCTCGTCGGCGCCGATGCACCAGATGCCGCGCGCCTTCAAGGCGTCGATCGAGCGGGCCAGGTTGGTCACGGTCACGTACTGCACCGTCTCGGCGGCGCCGGAGGCGACCTTCTCGACCGTGGCCGTGATGCCCACTGCGCGGTCCTTCGGCGCGATCACCGCATCCACGCCCATCGCATCGGCCACGCGCAGGATGGCGCCCAGGTTGTGCGGGTCCTGCACGCCGTCGAGCACGATCAGCAGCGGGTTCTCCGGCAGGTCTTCGACCAGGTCGTCGAAGTGCACGCTGCGCCGGCTGTCGCCATCGATCCGCGCGACCACGCCCTGGTGGCGGGCCGAACCACCGGCCAGCGCATCGAGGCGCTCGGCGTCGACCGCCATGGCACGCACCGATTTCTGCGCCGCCAGCGCCAGCAGGTCGCGGGTGCGGCCATCGGCGCGCTTCGCATCGACATAGAGTTCACGGATGGACTGCGGTGCCGCGCGCAGCCGCGCCGTGACCGCATGCAGCCCGAACAGCGTGCGCAGCGGCGCGCTCATCGCCGCTTCTTCCCGCCCTTCGGCGCGGCACCGGACGGCGGCGCAGCAGCGGCCCTGGCTTCCTTCGCATCCTTGCCGGCACGGGCGCCGCTCGCGGCCAGTGGCCCCTTCAGCTGCGTGCCCGGCGCCAGCACGAAATCGATCTTGCTCGTGGACAGGTCGACCCGCACTACCTGCACGCCGATGCGGTCACCGATCCGGTAGCGCTGTCCGGTGCGCTCGCCCAGCAACTGGTGGCGGACCGCGTCGAAGTGGAAGTAGTCGGTACCCAGTTCCGAGATGTGCACCAGCCCGTCGACATGCAGGTCGTCCAGCGTGACGAACGCACCGAACGAGGTGACGCCGCTGATCGTGCCGCTGAAGCTCTCGCCGACCCGGTCGAGCATGTAGTAGCACTTGAGCCAGGCCTCGACCTCGCGCGAGGCGTCGTCTGCCCGGCGCTCGACCTGAGAGCAGTGCTGGCCGAGCTGCGTCCAGTCCATGCCTGTCGGCTTGTAGGTCTTCTTCTGCAGTACCGCCTTGATGGCGCGATGCACCGACAGGTCGGGATAGCGGCGGATCGGCGAGGTGAAGTGTCCGTAACCGTCGTAGGCCAGGCCGAAGTGGCCGATGTTGTCCGGGCTGTACACCGCCTGCGCCAGCGAACGCAGCATCACCGTCTGCAGCAGCAACCGGTCAGGGCGGTCGCGGATCTGCTCGAGCACCTTCGCGTAATCGCGCGCATGCGGCGACTCGCCACCGCCGATCGACAGGCCGAAGCCGCGCAGGAACTCGCGCAGAGACTCCAGGCGGTCTTTCTTGGGCCCGGCATGGATGCGGTAGAGCATCGGGTGGCCGTGGCTCGCCAGGAACTGCGAGGCGCAGACATTTGCCGCCAGCATGCATTCCTCGATCAGGCGGTGCGCGTCGTTGCGCTCGACCGGCACGATACGGTGGATCTTGCCGTTCCTGTCGAACTCCATCTGCGTCTCGGACGACTCGAAGTCGATCGCCCCGCGCTGTGCACGTGCCTTGAGCAGCACCCGGAACACCGCCTCCAGCGCCTTCAGGTGCGGCACCAGGTCGCGGTAGTTCTTCGCGTGCGCCATCGGGCTGCCGCCGAGGATCTCGGCGACCTCGGTGTAGGTCAGGCGCGCCTTGGAGTTCATCACGGCGTTGTAGAACTGGTAGGCGAGCAGGCTGCCATCGGGGCCGACATCGACCTCGCACACCATGCACAGCCGGTCGACCTGCGGGTTGAGCGAACACAAGCCGTTGGACAGCGCCTCGGGCAGCATCGGAATCACCCGGCGCGGGAAGTAGACCGACGTGCCACGCGCCAGCGCCTCGGTGTCGAGCGCATCACCGGGCTTCACGTAATGCCCGACGTCGGCGATGGCGACGAACAGCTTGTAGGCGGCATCGGGCACCGCCTCACGGCCGCTCGGGCCGCTGCCCGGCACGGCAGCTGACTGGCCGTAGCCCGTGGCGTCCTTCACCATGTCGCTGACCGTCTGCGCGATCGAGCGTCGGGCACGCTTCGCAGCCGGCTTGCCCGGATCTGCCCGCAGCACCGGTTCGCAGTACACCGCATCGTCGAAGTCGCGTGCGGTCTCGCCGTCGATGGTCACCAGCGGCAGTTCGCGCAGGTCGACACGGCCGCGCAGGTCGGTCTTGCGCGGCACCTTCGGGAACTTGGCCGCAAGCTTCTCGATCTCGGCGCTGAACACGTGCGGCAGGTCGTGCTTGCGCAGCGCGATCTCGATCTCCATGCCCGGGTCGGCATAGTTGCCGAGCACCTCGACGATGCGCCCGATCGGCTGGCTGTGGCGCGAGGGCTGCTCGATGATCTCGACCACCACCACCTGGCCGGCCTTCGCCGGGAACGAGTCGTCCGGCGCGACCAGGATGTCCTGGCTCACCCGGCGGTCCTCGGCCACCACGAAGCGCACGCCATGCTCGACCTCGAGGCGACCGACCACGCGCTGGTTGCCGCGCTCGAGCACCTCGACCACCACCGCCTCGCGCTTGCCGCGGCGCGGGGCTGCGACTTCGCGGCCGAGCACGCGGTCGCCGTGCAGCACCTTCTGCATCTCGGCCGGACCGAGAAACAGGTCGCCGGCAGCGTCATCCGGCACCAGGAAGCCGAACCCGTCCGGATGACCCTGCACCCGGCCTCGGATCAGGTCCATCTTCGAGGGCAACCCGAGGGCACCGCGCCGGTTGGCGATCACCTCGCCTTCGCGCTCCATGGCGGCGAGGCGACGCGAGAAGCCCTCGGCGGACTCCGG
>JBILGF010000275.1:0-4908 GCA_044351195.1 Burkholderiales bacterium | reverse complement strand
GCGCTGTCCAACCTCGCCTCGATGCTGGCACTGCTCTCATACCCGGTCGCGATCGAGCCATGGGTCAACACGTTCGCGCAGTCCTGGGGCTGGTCGGCGGGCTACTTCGTGTTCGTGGTGCTGTGTTCGACCGCTGCGGTGTACGGCCTGCGCTCGAGCACCGTGCCGATCGATGTCGCGCCGTCGCGTGTCGCGCCCGTTCCCCTGCCCGCGGCCGACATGGCCGCAGCGGCCATCCAGCCGCCGACCTGGGGCGCGCTGCTGATGTGGCTGTCGCTGTCGGCGATGGGCTCGGTACTGCTGCTCACGCTCACCAGCCACATCACCCAGAACATCGCATCGGTGCCGTTCCTGTGGATCGTCCCGCTGTCGCTGTACCTGCTCACCTTCATCCTGTGCTTCGACTCCCAGGGCTGGTACCGGCGCGTGCCGCTGATGCTGCTGGGCGGCGCGCTGCTGTGCGTGATGGCCTGGGGACTGCATTCCAACGAAGTCACGCTGAGCATCAAGTTCGCGATCCCGCTCTATTGTGCGGGGCTGTTCGTGCTGTGCATGTTCTGCCATGGCGAACTCACGCTGATCAAGCCGGCGCCGCGCTACCTCACCACCTTCTACCTGATGATCTCGCTCGGCGGCGCCCTGGGTGGGCTTTCCGTGGGCGTGATCGCGCCGCATGTGTTCAGCGGCTACTGGGAGCTGGGTATCGGCTTCGTGCTGGTCGCGCTGCTCGCGCTGATCCGGGTACGCACCGCGCCGGTCTACGGGCTGGTGGTGGCCGTGGGCGTGCTGGTGTTCACCGGCGTGCAGGCCGGCATCTACGTGAAGGAGAAGCTGGCCGATTCGCTGTCGATCCAGCGCAACTTCTACGGCGTGGTGCGGGTGAAGGACTACGGCGATCCGAAGACCGATCCGGACGCGGTGCGCAGCCTGGTGCACGGGGTGATCCTGCACGGCGAGCAACGGCTCGACCCGGCACGCCGGATGGAGCCGACCAGCTACTACGGTCCGGCCTCCGGCATCGGGCTGGCCATCGCCAGCAGTCCCGAGGACCCGCGCCATGTCGGCGTGATCGGGCTGGGCACCGGCACGCTCGCCACCTACGGCCGTCCGGGCGACCGCTACCGGATGTACGAGATCAACCCGCAGGTGGTGGACATCGCCTGGTACTGGTTCAGCTTCCTCCAGGATTCAAAGGCGAAGATCGATGTCGTGCTCGGCGATGCGCGCCTGCAGCTCGAGCGCGAGCCGCCGCAGGGCTTCGACGTGCTGGCGATCGACGCCTTTTCCAGCGATTCGATCCCGACCCACCTGATCACGAAGCAGGCGATGGAAGTCTACCTGCGGCACATGAAGCCCGACGGCGTGATCGCCTTCCACATCACGAACCGCTTCCTCGACCTGCCGCCGGTGGTGCGCCGGATTGCCGACGAACTCGGCCTGAAGGCGGTGCTGGTGTCCGACGAGCCCGATGATCGCCAGGACCGCTTCCTGTCCAGTTCCGACTGGGTGCTGGTCAGCCGCAGCGACGCGGCGCTGGGCAAGGCGGCGATCAAGGCTGCCGCGCTGCCGGTCGAATCGAAACCGCAGTGGCGCGTGTGGACGGACGACTTCAACAACCTGTTCCAGATACTGAAGTGACGGCAGGGGCCGGATAATCCGGTCCATGCCGCCGCCCTCTTCCTCTTCTGCGCCCCGGCCACCGCTGCAGGTGCCCGCGGTCCTGTCCCGGTCGGGCAGGCGCCATGCGCTGCGCCTGGGGCTCTGCGGCGCACTGGTGCCGGTGCTTCAGGCCTGCTCGCCAATCGCGCTGATCGAGCGCAGCGTCCCGGATGACACCTATCGCCTGGTGCCGGACATCGCCTACGGCAGCCACCCGCGCCAGAAGCTCGACCTGTACCTGCCCATCGGTACACCGGCACCAGCACCAGTGTTCGTATTCTTCTACGGCGGTGCCTGGACCTCGGGCACGCGCGGCTTCTATCGCTTCGTCGGCGAGGCCTTCGCCGCGCGCGGCATCGTCACCGCGGTGGCCGACTACCGCCTGCATCCAGAAGTCAGCTTCCCGGCGTTCCTGCTCGACAGTGCGCGCGCCGTGCGCTGGACGCTCGACAACGCACCGAGGTATGGCGGCGATTCCGGGCGACTGTTCGTCGGTGGCCATTCCGCCGGCGCCTACAATGCGGCGATGGTTGCGTTCGACTCGCGCTATGCCGCAGCGGCCGGTTTCACCAGCGACCGCATCTCGGGCTTCGTCGGCATGGCGGGTCCGTACGACTTCCTGCCGCTGACCGGACGCACTACGCGCGCGGTGTTCGGCTGGCCCGACACCGCACCCGCGACACAACCGATCAACGTGGTATCGGCGGGTGCCCCGCCCGCGCTGCTGCTCTATGCACGGCACGACAACCTGGTGGCACCGCACAACAGCGAGAACCTCGCACGCCGCCTGCGCGAACTGGGCACCGCAGTGCAGGTCGTGCCCTACGAGACGCTCGGCCACCGCACGCTGGTGGGGTCGCTCGCCCGCCCGTTGAACTGGATGGGCGATACGGCAACCCGCATCTCGGCGTTCATTTCGCCGTCTTGAGCGCTGCGATCCGCTTCGCCTCCTCGGTACGGATGCGCGCAAGCAGCGCTGCGTCGGGCTCCTTCCAGTTGCCGCCGGCCGCGCGCGCCATGTGGGCGACCGCGCCGGAGAACGCCTCGAGCGAGAGATCCGGGCGCCCACCCCTGGCGGGCATGCCGCGCACGCCGACCCAGGCATGCGCGGTAAGGACGGCCTGCCCTTCCTTGATCAGCGGCACCCAGGCCGCCTTGTCGCCGAGCTTCGGCGCATTGGCCACGCCGGCGGCATGACAGACGGCGCAGACCTCGGTGTAGACCTTCGCCGATGCGGCAGCCGACTGCTGCGCCCCGGCACCCTGTGGCAACAGCATGACCAGCGCCAGGGCGTTGCCTGCGAACAGCGCTCGCAGTGACCGTGGCTTCCGCATGCATGCCGGGGAGGAACGACAGGTATCGAACGTGAACATCATGGGCAGCTCCATCGTCATGTCGCAGTCGTTGCAGTATAGACGTGTGCGCCCTGGAGGCAGCCTCTGCACCGTCCCCTTGCGATGCGGCACCGGGTGCCGGGGCTTGCCGCGGGATGCTACAGTCTCCTCATGAGCATCCCTGCAGATCCCGCCCCGAGTCCTGCGCCGAGCCCTGCGTCGAGCCCTGCGTCGAGCCCTGCGTCGAATCCTGCGCCGACGCGAGCGCCGTCGAGCGCACCCACGCTCGCCCTCGCCCGTTTCGCGGCACTGCATCCGGTCGCGCGCACGCCCGGGAGTCCATCGGCGGCGGCGCTGGCCGAGGCGCGCCGCGCCTTCCTGAACGCGTTCGGCTGCATGCTGGGCGGTGCCGACGATCCGGCCACCGGCCTGCTCTGGTCGGCGCTGCGGCCACATGCCGGGGCGCCCGCAGCCCGGTTGTTCGGCCTGCACGCGCGCACCGATGCGCTGACCGCGGCACTGGTCAATGGCTACTCGAGCAACATCCTCGATTTCGACGACACTCACCTGGCCACGGTGATCCACCCGGGCCCGGCCTGCCTGTCGGCGGTACTGGCGATCGCCGAGGCGATGCCGGTCGTGTATCCGGACACCGTGGCGCCGGTGACCGGCACGCGGCTGCTCGACGCGTTCCTGATCGGCATGGAAGTGGCCTGCCGGCTGGGCGTGGCGATCGGGCCGGGGCACTATGCTCGCGGCTGGCACATCACCGGCACCTGCGGTGTGGTCGGTGCGGCCGCAGCCACTGGCCGCCTGCTCGGGCTCGATCCGGTGCGCATGACGCATGCGCTGGGCATCGCCGCCACCTCCGCCACCGGGCTGGGCGAGATGATGGGCGGCATGTCGAAGAGCTACAACATCGCGCGTGCCGCACGCGAGGGGCTGAACGCGGCACTGATCGCAGCCACCGGCTTCACCGCATCGATGCGCACGCTCGAGGCGCCGCGCGGATTCGCCGCGGTGCTGGCCGATGGCCTCGACGAAGACCTCCTGGTCGGCGCGCTCGGCGAGCGCTGGGAGGCAGCGCTCGACACCTACAAGCCGTATCCCTGCGGCATCGTGCTGCATCCCCTGATCGACGGCTGCCTGCAGGTGGCAGCCCGGTCGGGTGCGGCGCCGGCCGCGATCGAGCGGGTGGACGTGAAGGTGCACCCGCTGGTCATGGTGCTCACCCCGCGCACCGATCCGAAGGACGGCCTTGAATCGAAGCTGAGCTTCGCCCATGCCTGCGCGGTGGCGCTGGCAGACCATGCCGCTGGCGTCGACCAGTTCACCGACGCGCGTGCCCGCGATCCGGCGATCGCGGCGCTGCGCGCCCGCATCAACCCGGTGGTCGATGCAGGTCTGGCCACCGACCAGTCGGTGGTGACGATGACCCTCGCCGACGGTCGGCGCTTCGAATCGCGCATCGAACACGCGACCGGCAGCCTGGCCAATCCGATGACCGATACGGCACTCGACGCCAAGTTCGTCGCGCTCGCCATGCGCACGATGGCCGAGCCGGAGGCGCGTTCGCTGTGCGCCATGTGCCGTCAGGTCGACACGCTGGACGCGCTCGACCCGCTGTTCGCGCTGGCAGGCAGCGGCAAGGAGCGCTGACCTGCAACCGGATGCGGTCGGTCTGGCGCTGCTCGCCATCGCCTGGACGCTGTATTTCTGCCTGCACTCGCTGCTCGCGGCCAGCCCGGTGAAGGCGCTGGTGGCCGCGCGGCTGCCGCACGCGGCGGCAGCGTATCGACGAATCTACAACGCGGTCGCGCTGGTGGCGCTGGTGCCACCGCTGTGGCTGCAGTGGCAACTCTCGGGTGCACTGCTGTTCGAACCGCCAGCGGCGCTGCGCATCGCGCTCGATATC
>JBILGF010000276.1:0-4908 GCA_044351195.1 Burkholderiales bacterium | reverse complement strand
GTGCCGTTCGAGTTTGCAAAGGCCGACCTGACTGCCGATGGCCGTACGGCACTTGACGGTCTGTTCAAGGAACTGAAGAAGGGCCCGGTCACGATCAACGTCGTGATCGTCACCGGTCACACCGACAAGATCGGCAGCGCGGCATACAACAAGAAACTGTCCGAGTCGCGTGCCCAGGTCGTGCGTGACTACCTGGTCAACACCGGTGGCATGAACTCCAAGCTGATCTTCTGGGAAGGCGTCGGTCCCCGTCAGCCGGTGAACGTCACCAAGTTCTGCGACGCGAAGATGAATCGCAAGCAGCTGATCGACTGTCTGGCCCCGAACCGCCGTACCACGGTGGAAGTCACGGGTACCCGTCCGAAGCCGCCGCCGAAGCCGGCAGCCGCCAAGCCGGGCGCCAAGCCGGCAGCTGGAAAGATGTAACTGTAAATGCCTCAGCAAAAGCCCTGCACTCCGGTGCAGGGCTTTTTGCTTTCTGGGGCCAGACACGGCAGGTCGGCCTGCCGGAAGAAACCGTTCATGAGCAGCGACAGGGGAAGGCCTGTCGTTCACCGTGGATCGGCTAAGCTCACCCATCCATGATCCAGCCCACGACACCCTTGAAACCGATCGCTGCAGCAGAACGCCTGTCGCCCGCTTTCGACCTCGCAATCGATGGCGGTGTCGTCATCCCGGTGCGTCCCGCACACGCGGTACTGGACCAGCACACCGTACTGATCCGCGACGGCCGCATCGAAGCGGTGCTGCCGACCCCCGAAACACTCGCGCTCGAGGTGGGTGAACGGGTAAACCTCGCCGGGCATCTGCTGATGCCCGGCCTGGTCAACCTGCACACGCATGCCGCCATGACCCTGATGCGAGGTTTGTCGGACGACCTGCCGCTGATGCGCTGGCTGCAGGAGCACATCTGGCCGGCAGAAGCGAAGTTCGTGTCCGATGCGTTCGTCGAGACGGGCACCCGCCTCGCCTGCGCCGAGATGCTGCGCGGCGGTGTCACCTGCTTCAACGACATGTACTTCTTTCCCGAAGCGGCGGCGCGCGCCGTACTGCAGGCCGGCATGCGCGCCAGCCTGGGCATGATCGCCATCGAATTCCCGACCGCGTATGCCAGCGATGCACAGGACTATCTCGCCCGGGGCATCGCCACCCGCGATGCGCTGCGCGGCGAACCCCTGCTCTCGTTCTGCTTCGCCCCGCATGCGCCGTACACGGTAAGCGACGAAACCTTCAGCCGCATCCGCACCTACGCCCAACAGCTCGATACGCCGATCCATGTACACCTGCACGAGACGCTGCAGGAGATCGCAGACAGCGAGGCCGCATTCGGCATGCGCCCGATCGAGCGCCTCGATCGGCTGGGGCTGATCGGCGCAGAGACGATCGCGGTGCACGCGGTGCACCTCGATGCGCGCGACATCGAGACGCTGGCGCGCCGTGGCGCACATGTCGCGCACTGCCCGTCGTCGAACCTGAAGCTCGCCAGCGGATTCGCACCGGTGGCGCGCCTGGCGGCCGCGGGCATCAACATCGGCCTGGGTACCGACAGCGCAGCCAGCAACAACCGGCTCGATCTGTTCGCCGAACTTCGCCTCGCCTCGCTGCTGGCCAAGGCAGTCAGCGGGTCGGCCGAAGCACTGCCCGCCTTCGCCGCCATCGAGATGGCGACGCTGGGTGGCGCCCGGGCACTTGGGCTGGACAGCCGCATCGGATCCCTCGAACCGGGCAAGGCGGCCGATATCATTGCGATCGATCTGTCGGTGCCGGAACTGCTGCCCTGTTACGACCCGGTATCGCATCTTGCCTACGCGGTCGGTCGCGAGCACGTGACCGACGCATGGATCGCCGGTCGGCGCCAGTTGCAGGACCGTCGTCCGACCCATATCGACCTCGGCGCGCTCGCCGTCGAGGTCGCGGCCTGGCAGGGGCGGCTGGCAGGGCTTGGCGACGGCCGAGGCTGAACCCTGCGGACGACCGCGTCCCGACCTTCCACGCGCCAGCTTTCCCTGTACGCCCCCCTGCCCATCACCCGCGCCCAAGGCACAACCATGACCACCCTCAATTCGGATCCGGCGGAACTGGCGAAGTTCAACGATCTCGCGCACCGCTGGTGGGATCCGAACAGCGAGTTCAAGCCGCTGCACGAGATCAACCCGCTGCGTCTGGACCATATCGACCGGCTCGCAGGGCTGTCCGGCAAGCGGGTGCTCGATGTCGGCTGCGGCGGCGGCATCCTGTCCGAGTCGATGGCGGCGCGCGGCGCCACGGTCACCGGCATCGACCTGGGCGAGAAGCCGCTGGGCGTGGCGAAACTGCACCTGCTGGAGAGCGGGCTGAGCGTCGACTACCGCGCGGTCTCCGCCGAGGACTTCGCGGCCGAGCAACCCGGCGGCTTCGACGTGGTCACCTGCATGGAGATGCTCGAACACGTACCCGATCCCGCAAGCACCGTCGCCGCTTGTGCCGCGCTGGCACGGCCCGGGGCCCATCTGTTCTTCTCGACGATCAACCGCAACCCGAAGTCTTTCCTGTTCGCGATCATCGGCGCCGAGTACGTGCTCAAGCTGCTGCCGAAAGGCACGCATGATTACGCGAAGTTCATCACCCCGGCGGAGCTCGCGCGCATGTGCCGGCAGTCCGGGCTCGAGCCCGCAGGCGTGACCGGCATGACCTACAACCCGTTCTCGAAGGTCTACCGGCTGGGTAGCGATGCCACGGTCAACTACATCATCCATGCGAGGAAACCATCTTGAGCACCACAGTCGCGCACCCGATCGAATGCGTGCTGTTCGACCTCGATGGCACGCTGGCCGATACCGCACCCGACCTCGCCCATGCGCTGAACCTGCTGCGCGCCGAGCGCGGGCTCGCACCGGTACCGGTAGAAACGCTGCGCTCGCATGTGTCGCATGGCGCACGCGGCATGCTCGAAGCCGGCCTGAACCTTCACCCCGGCGATGACGGCTTCATCGAACTGCGCGACCGCTTTCTGCAGTTGTACGAAGACAACCTGGTGCGTGACTCGCGCCTGTTCGACGGCATGCACGACCTGCTCGACGGCATCGAGGCACGCGGGCTGTCCTGGGGCGTGGTCACGAACAAGGCCGAGCGCTTCGCGGTGCCGCTGATCGCCGGATTCGGACTGGCACAGCGCACCGGCTGCCTGATCGGCGGCGACACCACCGGCCGTGCCAAGCCGTACCCCGACCCACTGCTCGCCGGAGCGCGTGCCATCGGGGTCGATCCCCGGGCCTGCCTGTATGTCGGCGACGACCGGCGCGACGTGGAGGCGAGCGTGGCGGCGCAGATGACGCCGGTGGTTGCACTCTACGGCTACCTCTACGGCGCCGACGCCCATGCCTGGGGAGCGTCGTGGATGATCGATCGACCGGTCGACCTGCTCGATGGACTGCCGCAGCGCGCGGTGGCCGGATGAGCAACGCGATCTCCCTTGAAACCGGCGATTGCGCTACCATGTGATGCTCATGGGGGCGTCCCGGTTTCGACGCGGGTTACGAAGCAGATCAGTGCATGCCGAGGGCCAGAATACCTCGTAAATCCAGTCTGGAAACGCTACAAACGCCAACGACGAGCGTTACGCTCTAGCCGCTTAATCCGGCTGGACTTCGCACCGGTCAGGTCCCGGGCCGGGAGGGGCAACTCTCAGCGAAGCCATTCAGGGACCTCGTGTCGAGTGGGGCTACGACGCCCGGCATTAAAGTCGCAGTAGATCGCCCGAGATGAGCCCGTCGGCCGGCGCATCAACGGTTAAAACCAAATGGTCAGACTAAGCATGTAGACCTGGCTGTAGAGGGCTTGCGGACGCGGGTTCAATTCCCGCCGCCTCCACCAATACTGAAGCCCCAACTGTTATCAGTTGGGGCTTTTTCTTGCCTGATCGCGCCGGTTTCCGCGTGTTGTTGGGGGTTCCTGCGGAAGCCTGCGGACTTCGCCTGCCGCCCGAATTGGCCGTTCCGGGCCGCATTCCGTGGCTTGGACGGTTCCTTCGATCCGTTTGACGAGGGCGTCTCGCGCAATCGGCTGAAGAAATTCAGCGAGGATCTCAAGTCCTTCGTGCGCGACCATGCTCATGGTGTTGTGGCACCGCACTTTCAGAGGACACTGGCAGCCGAGTTCGATGCCGGCGCATTCCAGCTTGAAGTCAGCGATGACGGCGAGCAGTTGCGCGTGCACTACCCGACCGTGCTGGAGGCGCCGGGGGACTACGTGGGCAACAGCGTCCTGATTGAGTTCGGTGGCCGCAACATCACCGAGCCGAACGAAGAGCATGAGGTACGGCCCGACATCGCGGAACATGTCGCTGAACTCGATTTTCCTAGTTCGAACGTCAGTGTGCTGTCCCCGGCACGTACCTTCTGGGAGAAGGCGACGTTGATGCACGTCGAGTGTCAGCGCGACGAGTTCCGTACTGGCGCCGAACGCCTGTCACGCCACTGGTACGACCTGGCCATGCCCCACGCACTCGGCCGACTTGTAACGCCTGAAGTACGCCGGTGGCGAGTAGATGGCGCCCCCTCAAGCGTCAGACGCCGAAAACTCACATTCTTGCAAGTCCGTTTCGTTATCCTTGCCTCCTTGACTGCATCTCAAATGAGATACATACTTGTCGAAATGGAGGATTCGAACATGGCACATTCCACAATGCTGCACGTCCGGGTGGACGACGAAATCAAGACGCAAGCCAGCGAGGCATTGGCAGCCATGGGTCTGTCCGTGTCGGATGCCGTGCGCATCCTGCTCAAGCGCGTAGTCACCGACCAGGCATTCCCTCTGGAACTGAAAGTGCCCAACGCCCAGACCCGTGCGGCGATGGAAGAAGCACGCGCAATGGCGAAGACCCGTGCCCTCCGTTTTGACTCTGCGGACACCCTGATAAATGACCTCGAA
>JBILGF010000302.1:0-4489 GCA_044351195.1 Burkholderiales bacterium | reverse complement strand
GATCCGCACAGAACATGAGCGATTCGGTCGCCTGATACGCCAGTTGAAGATCAGCGCACAGTAGAAGCCCCTAAAGGGCATTTCACCGACGCCAGGAGACACGCGATGCCCATGCCCGATTTCGCCGCCCCGCTGCCCGACTTGCCCGGCCCTCGGGCGCCGGACGTGTCTACCATCGGCGATGCAGACGATCTTGCGCGCAAGGCGCTGATGCTATGCAGCCGGCCCGCGCGCAGGAACAACATGCTGCCCGGCTACGGCATCCAGAAAGGCGAGAAAGTGCTGCTCGGCATCGACTCGACCTATGATCTGCGGGTGGTGGAAGCGATGCGCACCGCGATCGCGGAGCTCGGCGCGAAGGTCGACCTGATCATGGTGGATGCGTCAGGGCCCAGTCGGTCGGTCTACAACATCACCGGGACCCCTCTCGACGGCGCTGACGAGGCACGCAGCGTCCAGCCATCGATCACGTCCGATCTCAGGCGTAACCCTTATCTGGTGCGGGAAATCGCGGACAAGCATCCCTACGACCTCGTGATCAATGGCGTCGCTGGTCCGATCCCCGACGTATCCTACCGATGGGAGAAGCTGCCCTGGAGCACGGTCGAACAATGGTCGGGAGAGGAGATCTCGTTTCCGGCCGAACTGCAGATCGCGATTGACCAGGTCGTCTGGGAGCAGATCAACCAGTGCGTGCGCGTGCGGGTGACCGACCCGGAAGGCACCGACGTGACCTTCAGCAACTACCAGGACGGGCGCTGGCTCTACATGAGCCACCAGTGGGGCAAGCCGTTGTACATCACGGCCCAGGAGGACGCTACTGGCGTCATCGCAGGGACGATGAACCATCGCGGCCTGTTCACCTGGTGCGAGGCGGTCATTGAGGACGGCCTCGTGACCGAAGTGAACGGCGGTGGCGACTACGGCGAAATCTGGCGCGAGAAACTTGCTCAGTATCGGAACGTCGTGCTACCGGGATACCGTACACGCAAGCTTGCAGGTTCGCGCGATCTGCCAGGCCGTCATCGGCCGGGCTTCTTCTGGTACTGGGAGTGTGCCATCGGCACGATGCCGAAGGTCTTCCGACCAGCCACGGGCCTGTTCGACCTGCTTTATGAACGGCGGCGCTCCGGGTTGGTTCATCATGGTTTCGGACCGAACTACGACGAGATATCTGCGGTGGCTGCTGCGGGCTTGCCCGTGCGTCACGTGCACATTCACAACATCTTTTCGACCTACGTCGGGACGACCGATCGCGGTGAGAAGATCACCGTGATCGACAAGGGGCGCCTCACGGCCTTCGACGACCCGCGTGTACGTGCGGTTGCCGAGCGTTTCGGAGACCCTGACGTACTGCTCGCCGAGACCTGGGTGCCCGGCATGCCCGGGCTCAATCAGGCTGGCCATTATCGCGACGATTACGGTAACGATCCTCGCTCGCGAGTTCTGGCCGAAGCGCAGTATCGCGCCGAGGTCATCGCCAGGGGGCAAACTCTGCGTTAAGCGGCGTCAGCTCAGGGGCGTTTGCAGCCGAGCCGGTCGGATCGCGCATGCCAGCAGCCCTTTCGGTACGCCGGCGCGCAGCCGAGTGCGTTTGACGCATTGCAACGGCACTTGGTATCGTGACCTGATTGATCCCCCGCGAGGCCTGCCGCATGATCCGTGATCGTTTCGCCGCGTTTTCACTGGCCCGCTCGGCGCGCTTGCTCACCGCCTTCACGGTTGGTGCGCTGTACGTTTCTTCCCTCCAGGCCCAGCCGTCCGACAAGTGGCCAGTCAAGCCGATCCGCATCATGATCGGCTATGCGCCTGGTACGTCGGTCGACACCAACGGTCGCTTCCTGGCGCAACGCCTGTCCGAGGAATACGGGCAGGCGGTGGTGGTCGAGAACCGGCCCGGGGCAACGGGTGCCATCGCCGCCGATTTCGTGGCCAAGGCGCCCTCGGACGGCTATACGCTGCTGGCCGGGCCGGGGTCGGGCATCGTCGCCACGCCCTGGCTGCAAAAGGTGCAGTTCGATCCGTTGCGTGATTTCGCGCCGGTGGCGCTGATCGGCGAGTTCTCGTTCCTGATGGTGGCGCATCCGTCGTTGCCGGCGAAGAACGTGCGCGACGTACTGGCGCTCGCGGCCAAGCGTCCGGGCGAGATGGCGTATGGCTCGAACGGCGTCGGCAGCGCCTTCCACCTGGCGGGCGTGCTGTTCGGCGTGATGGGCAACGTCGATATTCTGCATGTGCCCTACCGTGGCGGCGGCAATTCCGCGCTGGTTGATCTGACCGGCGGCAGTATCCACCTGATGTGGAACAGCCCGGTGTTCCTGCTACCGCACGTGAAGTCCGGTCGGCTGCGCGCGATCGCGGTTACCGGATCACGGCGTATTCCGGCGCTCCCCGATGTGCCGACGATTGCCGAGTCCGGGCTGGCTGGCTATCACATGACGGGGTGGCAGGGCATCCTCGCGCCGGTGGGCACGCCGCGGGAAGTGGTAGTGCGCCTGAACGGGTCGATCGGAAAGGTGCTTTCCTCGCCCGAAGGCCGCGAGGCCTGGACCCGAATGGGCATGGAGCCGACGGTGCTCACGCCCGAGCAGTTCGGCACATTGCTGCGCACCGACTTCGAATCCTATGGCAAGCTGATCAAACGGATCTCGAAGGATATCTGACCCGGACGACGCTGGCGGCGGGCCGGGTAGCCTTGATGCCGCCGGGCCACACGGGGCTCAGCCCGGTGGCATCCCCTCGGTAGTGCCGGGTTGGTGCTCGAGCCACCAGGCGGCGAGTTCGCGGCAGGTCATGAACCGTGTGCCAGGCCGATCGGCCATGTAGCCGATGAAGTCCTCGACCACGCGGGCACGGGCGGCACGACCCGAGCCGTAGTCGCCGCGCGGGTGCACCGTCAGCGTGACCAGCGTGCCTTCGGCATGCATCGCATCGAACTCCTCCTTCCAGACCTTCAGCACCCGCGTATGCGAATGGCGCAGCTCATAGAAGGTGGCGTCCTGCATCGGCTGGAACTGAGGCAGTTCGACCAGCCGCCCGCCGTCGTCGGCCTTGACGATGTACGGCCAGTCGTCGTCCTCGAAGCTAGCGTCGTATTGGTAGCCCAGCTTCACGAGATGGCCCAGCGTGTGCGGCGACAGCAGCCCGCGCGGCGCACGCCAGCCCACCGGTGCGCTGCCGATCGCCCGGGTGAGCGTGTCGTGCGCGCGCTGCAGCGTCTCGAACTCAGCCTCGCAGAGGCTGCCGTGGTCTTCGAAGGCGTAGCCGCGGGCGCCGATCTCGTGGTCGGCCTTGAGCACGGCATCGACAGCCGCTGGATGGCGCTGTGCATCGGTGGCGGGTACGAACACGGTGGCCCGGGTGCCAGTGTTGGCAAAGGCGTCCAGCAGTCGGGCAAGGCCGGCACGCATGCCGTAGCGGCCATACGAATAACGACCGTACAGGTTCTCCTCGCGGGTCTCGGTCAGGTCGACCGACTCGGCGTCGAAGTTGACGGTCACCAGCACCACGCACTGCGCGCCGCCAGGCCAGCGCGGGCTGGCAAGCCGCGGCCGGGAACTAGTCGAAGCTTGCATGGTTCTCCCTCACCCAGTCGGCGAGACCGCCGACGCTGAAAAAGCGCACACCGTCGTGGCGCTTGATGTAGGTGATCAGTTCCTCGACGATGCGTGCGCGCGCCGGCGTGCCTGATCCCCAGCCACTGCGTGCATGCACCATCAGCATGTAGTAGCCGTTCTCGTGGTAGAGCGAGTCGAATTCCTGCTTCCAGTGTTCGAGGACTTCCGATGGCGGCGTCATGCTGAACCGGTAGAACGGAAAATCATCGAGGCTGTAGGCACTGCTCGGCAGCTCGGCTATGTGGGCCTGGCGCTCGCCATCGATCTCCACCATGTACGGCAGATCGTAGTCCTTGTCGCTCGAATCGTAGTGGTAGCCGAGCCGGCGCAGCACCCGCATCGTGCGCGCACTCTTGCGGCCCGACGGCGAGCGCCAGCCGGTAGGTGGGGTGCCCATCAGTCCGGTGAGGATGTCGTGCGTGCGCTCGAGCAGTGCCTCTTCCTCGTCGCCGAGTTCCCAGCTCTCGTGCAGGTAGCCATGCGAGCCGATCTCGAAACCGCGGCGCTGGGCTTCCTGGACCAGCTCGGGGTAGCACTCGGCATCGAAGCCGGGCATGAAGAAGGTCGTGGGGACGTCGTGCTTCTCGAAGAGGTCCATGTAGCGCGGCATTCCGCAGCGGCCGGAGTAGCGGCCGACAGCGTTCGTGCCGAGCGGGCGCAGCTTGCGCCCGGTCTCGTGCGACGGCCCGTCGAAGTCGACGGTCAGGCACACGGCACAGCGCACGCCGTCGGGCCAGCGGTAGCGTCCCTTCATCCTGGTCCTCCTTTCCGTCGCTGCCGGGCAGGCCGACCGAGCGATACTCGGATTCGCAGGGCTGGCCTGCGGCAATGTGTACCCGGTTGTTCTTAAGGTCGAACACCTGCGAGGAGAC
>JBILGF010000274.1:0-4913 GCA_044351195.1 Burkholderiales bacterium | reverse complement strand
CCATGCCGTCGCGGCGGCCGGTCAGCACCTTGTGTGCGTAGGTCTGGTGGCCTACGTCCCAGACCAGACGGTCATCCGGGGTATTGAACACATAGTGCAGCGCGACCGTCAGCTCGACCGTGCCGAGATTGGAAGACAGGTGGCCACCGGTGCGAGACACCGACTGCAGCAGGAACTCGCGCAGTTCGTTGCAAAGCTGCGGCAGTTCGCGCCGCTCGAGCAGGCGCAGATCAGCCGGCCTCTGCACCCGGCCAAGCAGTTCGAAGACTTCGTGCGGCTTGTTCAAAATTGTCTCTTCACGATGAAATCGGCAAGCTGGCCCAGACGGGCACCCCCTGGCCCGAGCGGTGCCAGCGCGCCCACGGCCTGTGCATGCAGGTCGCGCGCCCACTCCTTCGCGGCACGCAGCCCGAGAACGGTTACATAGGTCGGCTTGTTCGCCTGGGCGTCCTTGCCCGCAGTCTTGCCCAGGGTCGTGGTGCTCGCTTCGGCGTCGAGCAGGTCATCCACCACCTGGAACGCGAGCCCGATCGCCTTGGCGAAACGATCGAGATGAGCCTGTTCGGTCTCTGTCAGAGGACGACCGCACAGCACCCCCAGAAGTGTCGCACATCGGATCAGTGCACCGGTCTTGCGCACGTGCATGAATTCCAGTTCGGCGACATCCATCGTGCAGCCCACGGCCGCCAGGTCGATCGCCTGACCGCCGGCCATCCCGTGCGAGCCCGCGGATCGTGCCAGCAGGCGAACCATCTCGAGCTGGCGCGAAGGCTCGTCTGCGAGGTCGTGTTCCGACAGCACCTGGAACGCGAGGCTCTGCAGTGCATCACCGACCAGCAGCGCTGTAGCCTCGTCGTACTGCACATGGACGGTCGGCTTGCCGCGTCGCAGCGTGTCGTCGTCCATGCAGGGCATGTCGTCGTGCACCAGCGAATAGGCATGGATCAGTTCCACTGCGGCCCCGGCCAGCGCCACCCGCTCGACCGGCGCCTGCACCAGTTCGCCAGCCGCGAAGGCGAGCAGCGGACGCACCCGCTTGCCGCCGCCCGACGCGGCATGGCGCATGGCCGAGTGCAGCCGCGCTGGCGCATGCTCGACCGTGGGCAGCACCTGCTCGAGCACACGCTCTGCGAGCGCCTGATGGCCGCGCATCCAAACCTCGAAACCCGCCGCATCGAAAGACATCGGCTCGGACACCTCATGCGCAGGCTGAAAGGTACATTCGCCGAAGATACCTGAGCGCGTCCCGACCGGCAAACGGCCCGGCAGCCTGGCGGCCGGAGTCAGCGCGGGCGGCGTCGGTCCCGGCTGGCGCCGGTGTCGATGCCATCGTCTTCGTCGTCTTCTTCGCTGTCGCCCAGGTTGCCGTCAGCCTCGTCCGCACTCTCGGTACCGGGTGCGGCTGAACGCTGCCCCGCGCGCAGCCGCGCACCCGCGGCGTCGAGCGTGAAGTCCTTGAGCAGACCGTCCTCCAGCACGCGAACCTGGTCCTGTACGGTCTGCAGCTGGCCCTGGCACCAGGTCAGCAGTTCCGCCCCTCGCCGGTAATGCTCGAGAGAAGCCTCGAGCGTCAGCTGACCGGCCTCCATCGACGAGACGATCTTCTCGAGTTCGGCCATGGCCGTCTCGAAATCGCCCGGGGCGGGCGAAGCAGGCGCTGCGAGCGGATGTCCTGCGGCGGATTTCGGCATCGGGTCCCGGCGGTGTGTGGTGGGGGTGGGGGGCTGGGTCGGGGCTGGACCGGGCTGGACCGGACTGGACGCGACCTGGGCAGGCACTGACTGCGCCACTGTCCGAACCCGGCGCGTGAGGCTAGCCGACCGTCGCCCTCCGGGTCAATCGCGGATTCACCGCGCGAACACGTGCCGCGAGACCGGGCAGCACTTCGTTGCCGGGCCACGGGATTCAGGGGACAATCCCGATCCCTTTCCGTCAGGAGACCGGGAGTCACCCGACTCATGTGGCATTGGTTCGTTCGCACCCGCGTCAGGAGGTTTCGGTGACGGCTATTGCAGGTGTCCAGGGGCTCCAGCCGGCAGCGACACCGCTGCCCGTGAGCTGGTACTTCGACCCGGCGGTATGGCAACTGGAAGAACGACTGATCTTCGATGCCGGTGCGCGCTATATCGGCCACGAACTGATGGTCCCCGAGGCCGGCGACTACCGGGTGCCCGAGACCACCCGGGGCGCCGACGTACTGGTACGCAACGGCACCGGGGTGGAACTGCTGTCGAACGTGTGCCGGCACCGTCAGGCACAGATGCTCCAGGGCGCGGGCAACACGGCGCAGATCGTATGCCCCCTGCACCGCTGGACCTACGATCTCTCGGGCCGGCTGCTCGGCGCGCCGAAGTTCGGCGAAACACCCTGCCTCGACCTGCAGCGCACCGAGCTCGCGCGCTGGAACGGGCTGCTGTTCGACGCGCGGCGCGACGTGGCGAGCGACCTCTCGGCGCTGGCCGGCATCGAGGAACTCGACTTCCGCGGGTATCGCTTCGACCACCAGCATGTCGAGCGCTACGACATCAACTGGAAGACATTCATCGAGGTCTACCTGGAGGATTACCACGTCGAGCCGGCCCATCCCGGGCTCGGCCGGTTCGTCGACTGCGACAACCTGCGCTGGATGTTCGGTGACTGGCATTCGGTGCAACTGGTCGGGGTCAACAACCGCCTGGCGCGCGCCGGTTCACCGGTCTATTCCCGCTGGCACGAGCAGGTGCTCAGGCAGCGCCAGGGCGAACCACCGAAGTACGGCGCGGTCTGGCTCACCTGCTACCCCAACGTGATGGTCGAGTGGTATCCGGGCGTGCTGGTCGTGAGCTCGATACGCCCCGACGGCCCGCAGCGCTGCACCAACATCGTCGAGTTCTACTATCCGGAGGCAATCGCCTGCTTCGAGCGCGAGTTCGTCGAAGCGCAGCGCGCCGCCTACATCGAGACCGCCGCCGAAGACCGCGAGATCTGCGAGCGCATGCACGCAGGCCGCGAGGCCCTGTGGCGACAGGGTCGCAACGAGGTCGGCCCTTATCATTCGCCCTACGAGGACGGCATGCTGCACTTCCACGAGTTCGTGCAGCGCCAGCTGCACGGGCAGTAGCGGCAGTCCAGCCGATGGCAGCCCTGTGGATGCTGGCCTCGGGGCTGTTCTTCACGGCCCATGGCGTGTTCGTGAAGCTCGCGGCCGACCGGTTCGGCGTGTTCGAACTGATGCTCTACCGCAGCGTGTTCATCGTCGCGGCGATCGCATTGTTCGCAATGTCCCGCGGCTGGCCGCTGCGCACGCAGCACTGGCGTGCGCACCTGTCGCGCAGCATTGCCGGGGTCGTGTCGATGCTGCTGTTCTTCGCCTGCCTCGCACACGCATCGCTGGCCACGGCAGTCACGCTCAACTACACCTCGCCGCTGTTCCTCGCGCTGATCACCGGGCTGCTGCTGCGCGAACGCATCGCGCCGTTGAGCATGGCGGCGATCGTAATTGGCTTCATGGGCGTGCTCGCGCTGCTGCAGCCGTGGGCGGGCAGTTCGCCGCTGGGTCCGGGGCTGCTCGGACTGGCCGGCGGCGCCGTGGCCGCACTCGCCTACCTGGGCATCCGCCGGCTCGGCGCCATCGGCGAGCCCGAATGGCGCACGGTGTTCTACTTCGCCCTGCTCGGCCTGGTCACCGGCGTGGCCGCCTTGCCGTTCACCGGTGCCACGCCCGTGCGCATGGCCGACCTGCCGGTGCTCGCAGGCATCGGCGCCTGCGCGCTCGCCGCGCAGCTGGCGATGACCTTCGCCTACTCGCGCGGCGCGACGCTGGGCGTGGCGACGCTGTCCTACTGCGGCGTGCTGTTCGCCGGGCTTTTCGACCTGCTTGCCTGGGGACAGTCACCATCGATGACCGGGTGGATCGGCATGGCGCTGATCGCCGGGGCCGGGGTGATGACGGTGCTTGCACGACACACACCAGCGGCGAAGACTACACTCTGAGCGCTGGCGCCCAGCCAGACCGATGCGGCATCCAGCCGCCCCTCCGGCCCCTGACCACGACACCCCGATGATCCATCATACCCTTATCAGCACCGAGGCGCTTGCCGCGAACCTTTCCGATCCCGACCTGGTGGTTTTCGACTGCCGGCACGACCTGATGGATGTCGCGTCCGGGCGCAAGGCCTATGCGGCCGGACACATCCCCGGCGCACGTTTCGCACACCTCGACGAGAACCTGTCCGGCCCGAAGACCGGGCGCTCGGGCCGTCATCCGCTGCCCGCCGCGACGCCGTTCGCGAGCTGGCTCGGACAGCAAGGCGTCGATGAGCGCAAGCAGGTCGTGGCCTACGATGCCAGTGGCGGCTACTACGCAGCCCGCCTGTGGTGGATGCTTCGCTGGCTCGGCCACGACGCGGTCGCGGTGCTCGACGGTGGACTGCCGAAGTGGACGCTCGAGAACCGCCCCCTGGCGCAGGCGGAGCCGCGCGCCGAAGCGGCCACCTTCACCGCGCGCCCGCGCGAGGCACTTCGGGTCGACGCATCGACCGTGCTGGCCCACCTGCACTCGCCCGACATGCTGATCGTCGATGCGCGCACGCCGGAGCGATTCGCCGGAATGAACGAGACGCTCGACCCGGTGGGCGGGCATATTCCCGGCGCCAGCAACCGGCTGTTCCAGCTCAACCTCGAAGGCTCCGGCGTGTTCAAGCCGGCCGCCGTACTGCGCAAGGAATTCACCGACCTGATGGCCGGATACGCGCCCGGGCAGATCGTGCACCAGTGCGGCTCCGGCGTCACGGCCTGCCACAACCTGCTGGCGATGGAGATCGCCGGCCTCGGTGGCTCGCGCCTGTATCCCGGCTCATGGAGCGAGTGGTGTTCCGATCCTTCGCGGCCGGTCGAGCCGCACCCGGCGAAGGCATCCCCGGCCTGAGCCGGGC
>JBILGF010000273.1:0-4925 GCA_044351195.1 Burkholderiales bacterium | reverse complement strand
CACCAGGGACTTGTCGCCCGGATGCCCGATGCCCAGCCGCAGCCGCCAGAAATCGCGGGTGCCAAGCTGGGCGGTGATGTCCCTCAGGCCGTTGTGGCCGGCGAAGCCACCGCCGAGCTTCATCTTGACGGTGCCCGCGGGCAGGTCGAGCTCGTCGTGCACGACGATAACGTCCGACGGCTCTATCTTGTAGAAGTTCGCCAGCGCTGCCACCGACTTGCCGCTCAGGTTCATGAAGGTCTGCGGCTCGAGCAGCCAGCACTGTTCGCCGGCAATCGTCGCGCGCACGGCCAGGCCATGGCAGCGCGGCTCGTTCTGCAGGCGGACGCCTGCCGAGCGGGCCAGCCGGTCGATGAGCCAGAACCCGGCGTTGTGCCGGGTGCGCTCGTATTGCGGCCCGGGGTTGCCGAGGCCGACGATCAGTTTCATGGAATCCCGGAAGAGAAAGGCCCGCGTGCTGTGCAGCGACGCGGGCCCGGGGTATGGCAGGAGACCCGGTTACTTCTTCTTCTCGGGCTCTTTCTTGTCGTCTTTCTTGGCGCCGGCTGCTGCTGCCGCGGGCTTGTCCGACTTGTCTTCCTCGGCCGCACCGCGCGGGACAGAGGCACTCGCCACCGGCGAATCGCCGCGGGCAAGGCCCGGCAGGCGCACGCCTTCGGGCAGCGTCAGATCGGACATGTGCACGCTGTGTCCGACCGTGATCTGCGACAGGTCGACCGCGATGAACTCGGGCAGGGCCTTGGGCAGGCAGGCCACCTCGATCTCGTTCATGATGTGCGTGATGATCGCGCCACCGAACTTGACGGCCTGGGCCTGGTCGGCATTCACGAAGTGCAGCGGAACACGCATCGTGACTTCCTGGTCGTCGGCCACCCGCTGGAAATCCACATGCTGGATCAGCGGGCGCCACGGATGGATCTGAACGTCGCGCAGGAGCACCTGCTGCTTCTGGCCGTCGAGCTCCATGGTCAGGATCGATGCGTGGAAGGCTTCGCTCTTGAGCTTGAACCAGAGCGCCTTGTGCTCGAGTTCGATCGATTGCGCCGGTGACTTTCCGCCATACAGGATGCCGGGAACCGCTCCGGCGCTGCGCAGGCGGCGGCTCGCACCCTTGCCTTGCAATGTGCGCGATTTCGCGCTGACTTCGAGTGACATGATGTTTCCTCGTGGATGGCGCTCCGCGACCAGAGCGCCGGGTTGAACCCACCGGAAGACCCGGCGGGGCGCGGTCCCGGGATCATCCCGGGACCGTGTCAGGGTCAGTCCATGAACAGCGAACTGACCGAATCTTCGTTGCTGACCCGCAGGATGGTCTCGGCGAGCAGGGAGGCAACCGACAACTGGCGGATGCATTCGCAGTTGCGCGCCGCCTCCGACAGCGGGATGGTATCGGTGACCACCAGTTCATCCAGGTCGTCGGAGCCCGAGATGCGCTCGATCGCCGGACCCGACAGCACGGCGTGGGTGCAGTACGCAGCCACATGCTGCGCACCCGCATGCTTCAGCGCCTGGGCCGCCTTCACCAGCGTGCCCGCGGTATCGACCATGTCATCGACGATGACGCAGGTGCGGCCCTCGACGTCGCCGATGATGTTCATCACCTCGGACACGTTGGCCTTTGGCCGGCGCTTGTCGATGATCACGAGGTCGGCCTCGAGGCGGCTGGCCATCGCGCGCGCGCGCACCACGCCGCCGGTGTCGGGCGAGACGACGCAGAGGTTCTGGTAGTCGCGTTTCCAGACATCGCCGAGCAGGATCGGCAGGCCATAGATGTTGTCGACCGGGATGTCGAAGAAGCCCTGGATCTGGTCGGCATGGAGATCCATCGTCAGCACGCGGTCGACGCCGACACTTTGCAGCATGTTGGCCACGACCTTGGCGGTGATCGGCACGCGGGCCGAGCGCGGCCGCCGGTCCTGTCGGGCATAGCCGAAATACGGGATGGCTGCGGTCACCCGCGCCGCGGACGAGCGCTTGAGCGCATCGACCATCGCCATCAGTTCCATCAGATTGTCGTTCGCAGGCGAGCAGGTCGATTGCAGTACGAACACATCCTTGCCGCGGACGTTCTCGAGCAGTTCGACCATGGTCTCGCCGTCGCTAAACATGCCGACGCTGGCGCGCCCGAGATGGATGTTCAGGTGGCGAACGACGCCTTCGGCAAGCTTGCGCGTGGCGCTGCCCGAGAACACCATCAACCGGTCATAGGCCATGGACGATCCTTCTGTCGCGAAGTGGTGGGCCGATCGGGGCGGCACACGCCGGTTGAAGGGAAAACCGCCCCGGGCTCGTTCCGGTCTGCAGCGCCGGTGGCACCACCGGCCGACTGGCTTGCCGACTGGATTGTCGACTGGCCTGACCTCGAACCCGCGCCGGAGCGACGTCTAACCGGGTATGGAACCTCAGGTCGACGCGCTGCGGGCGGTCACTGTACTGGCTGGGGAGGTAGGGATCGAACCTACGAATGCCGGAATCAAAATCCGGAGCCTTACCACTTGGCGACTCCCCAAGAAATCGTGGCAATCCGAGGACGCCGATAATGCCGAAACTTCGGGTGCTGCGCTGCTTCAAGATTGCAAAAATTTGCGCCTGCGATCTGCGCCTGCTCCCGCACCTGCGACCAGCCCATGCAGCGGATGGCGGTCAAGCCCTGCAGCCACGAATCCGTGCATTCCTGCAGGCCGACGCGCCAGAACGGCCCGCGCTTCGGATTCGGTGCCAAATGCCCCGAACACGCATGCCCCTGAGCCACTCATCGCCGCCGGCGCATGTTGCCGAAGCCAGGACAGATGCGCACCGACTTCCGGGTAACCCGCCACCACCACCGGTTCCAGGTCGTTTCGGCCCGGCGCCAGCGAAAATCGGAAATCAGGGTGCGGAAAACCGGCTATTTTCGCGGCAGGTGAATCGCGTGTCAAATGCGGTGATTGAAAGACCGCGCGCGTCGGCACCTGGGCCGGCGGCACGAGCACCAGATAGAACGCCGGTTCGGCCTCGATTGCGACGAGTTCTTCGCCGATACCGCTGGCAAAGGCGGTCTGTCCGAACACGAAGACCGGCACGTCTGCGCCCAGGGCCAGGCCGATGTCCTGCAGCTCTGTGCGGGACAGACCGGTCTGCCACAGGTCGTTGAGTGCCAGCAGCACGGTCGCAGCATCGGAGCTGCCGCCGCCCAGCCCACCGCCCTGCGGAATGCGCTTCACCAGGGCAATGTCTGCGCCGAGCCTGCAGCCGCTGGCCTGCTGCAACGCCCGGGCTGCGCGCACCGACAGGTCTTCCGTCTCGGCCACGCCGGGCAGGTCGGTCAGGCGCACGATCCGGCCGTCTTCGCGTGTGGCAAGTCCGACCGTGTCCGAGTAGTCGATGAAGCGGAACACCGTCTCGAGCAGGTGATAGCCGTCGGGGCGCCGGCCCACCACATGCAGCATCAGGTTGAGCTTCGCCGGCGCGGGGAAATGGCGCAGCCCGTCCGGCTGCACCGGGAACGCTGCCGCGCGGGTCAAGGGGCACCCGCCGCGGGCAGCACCTGCCACTGGTCGATCACCAGGCGCACCTGCAGTTGCGCCGAAGCGATATCGATGCGCCGGGGCAAGGCATCCAGCGGCGAGGGCGAGAACACCGGGATCGTGATGTCCCAGCCGGATTCATGGAACGACTCGATCCGCCCCAGCGCATCGCGCACGATGCGCACCGCGATGTCGTCCGGGCCGGGCTGGCCGCGCACCCAGTAGCGCAAGCCGTCCAGCGGAAGCGCGAATCCGAGCGCACCTCGCATCAGCGCCTCTGCACTTGCAGCACGCTCGACCCTGCCCCCCGCGCGCAGGGTGGCACCAGTGGCGTCGCGTTCGATCTCCACCGAACCTGCGCCCAGCGGCGCAGAGATGACCATCTGCTCGTCACGCCCGTCATAGCGCCAGCGCAGGTTGGCCGATATCGCCTGCTCGTCATGACGGATGGCCAGGCGCCCGGACAACTCGAACGGGGGGTCT
Source organism: Burkholderiales bacterium (assembly GCA_044351195.1). Classification (GTDB taxonomy): domain Bacteria; phylum Pseudomonadota; class Gammaproteobacteria; order Burkholderiales; family CAIKXV01; genus CAIKXV01. Next base: position 936 of record JBILGF010000273.1, on the reverse strand, counting down.
CCCGCCAGCGCGGCAGGTACCCTGACCGGCATGCCCGGCGGCAGCGACGCGCACCCCGGCAGCACCAGCACCAGCCCGAGTACCAGGATCGACGCACGGCGCGAGGCCGGGCGCATGCGAGGCATCGGATCCGCGATCACAGGCATTGCCGGTCGAAGGCTCAATCGAGCAGGCGCTTGACCGTGCCCTGCAGCACTTCATTGTCGGGACTGGACTTCAGGGCCTCGACCCAGATGCGGCGTGCTTCATCACGCTGCCCGAGCGTCCACAGGACTTCACCCAGGTGAGCGGCGATCTCCGCGTCGCGCTTGAGCGTGTAGGCGCGCTGCAGGAACGACAGCGCCTTCCGCGAGTCTCCCATCCGGAAGAACACCCAGCCCATGCTGTCCATGATGTACGGGTCTTCGGGAGCCAGCCTGAGCGCGGTCTCGATCAGCTTCAGCGCTTCGTCAAGGCGTACGTTGCGGTCGGCCAGCGTGTATCCGAGTGCGTTGTGCGCATGGGCATGATCGGGCCGTATCTCGATCACCCGCGTGAGGTTCTTCTCGGTGATGTCGAACCGGCCCAGCCGTTCGGCCACCAGCGCCTGGTCGTAGAGCAGATCCGCTGTGTCGGGCGTCCTGGCCAGGGCTTCGCCGAGCACGTCGAACGCACCCTGGAAATCCCTGGCGTCACGAAGCACCTGCGATTCGGTGAGGACCAGTTGCACCCGCTGGTCGAGCGAGGATGGCACGATCTGGCGCAGCACCTCGCGCGCCTCTTTCGTACGCCCCTGACGGGCAAGCACCGTCGCTTGCGCAAGCTGGGCCGGGACCCGCTGCTGGCCCGCCCCGACGGAGCGGTACCACTCGAGCGCATCGGGCAGCTGCTTGCGGCCTTCCGCCGCGCGGCCCAGGTAGTAGCGCAGGGTGTCGGGATCCTTCGGCTGGCCCGCCA
>JBILGF010000329.1:0-4131 GCA_044351195.1 Burkholderiales bacterium | reverse complement strand
TCGGGTGACTTTGCGCATCATCACCAGCGACCCGACGCGCATGGCTGCCCTGCTTTCAGGCGACGTCGACGCGATCGAGAACGTGCCGACAGCTGACATCGCGAGGCTTCGCGGCAATCCGAAGTTCATCGTCGAGCAGCGCGCGTCATGGCGCACGCTGTTCTTCCACCCCGACCATTCGCGCGACAAGTCGCCGTTCATGTTCGACAAGGCGGGACGTCCACTCGAGAAGAATCCGCTGCGCGACGCGCGCGTGCGCCAGGCGATCTCGATGGCCATCGATCGCCGTGCGCTGGTCGAGAAGACCATGGAAGGACTCGCCACGCCGGCGAGCAACATCGTCGCGCCTGGCATCCTGGGCAACAACCCGGCGATCAGGCCTGATGCCTACGATCCGGCCGCCGCGCGCAAGCTGCTCGCAGAGGCCGGCTGGCCCGACGGTTTCGGCATGACCCTCCATGGTCCGAATGACCGCTACATCAACGACGAACAGGTCGTGCAGACCGTCGCCCAGATGCTCTCACGCATCGGCATCGCGGTGAAGGTCGAGACGCAGCCGGTCGCGGTGTACTTCGCGCGGGCGCGCAAGCACGAGTTCAGCTTCGCGCTGCTGGGCTGGGGTTCCAACGCCGGCGACTTCGCGCTGCGCACCCTGGTCGGCACGCCCAACGCCGAGACCGGCTGGGGCACCTGGAACTGGGGCCGTTACAGCAATCCGAAGGTCGACGCGCTGGTGCAGTCGTCGTTGACCAACGTCGACCCGAAGAAGCGCGATGCGATCGCGCGCGAGGCGATGGCGATCGCGATGCGCGACCACGCGGTGATCCCGCTGCACCACCAGTTCGCCTCGTGGGCGATGCGCCGCGGCGTGCGCTACACCGCGCGTCTGGACGAGTTCACCTACGCACACCAGTTCCGGCTGGAGTAGATCCCTACCTGACCCGCTTTATCGGAACATCCAGGGGTGGCTGGCGCGGTGGCGGGATTCGAAGGCTTCGATCGCGGGGCGGTATTCCTGGGTGCGGGAGATGTCGTCGTAGCCGTTGAGCAGGCAGCGCTTGCGGATCGGGGAGATGTCGAAGCCGTGCTCGCCGCCCTGGCCGTCGGTGACGGTCTGGGCCTCCAGGTCGACGGCGAGGGTCATGCCGGGCGCGGCATGAAGCATCGCGCGCAACGCCGCGCAGGTGGCGATCGGCAATGCCACGGTGAGCAGTCCGTTCTTCGCGCAGTTGGCGTCGAAGATGTCGCCGAAGCTCGGTGCGATCACGCAGCGGATGCCGAACTCGTAGAGCGCGTAGACGGCGGTCTCGCGCGAAGAGCCACAGCCGAAGTTGCTGTCGCCCACGATCAGCCGTGACTGGTCGTACGGTGGGCGGTTGAGCAGGAAATCGGTGCGCCTGCCGTCGGTGTCGTTGCGCTGGTCGTAGAACAGGATCTCGGCATACTTCGGCCCGCGGGGCACCTTGTTGAAGCGCGTCGGGCAGAGCTGGTTGGTATCGACGTTGGCTTCGTCGATCGGGGCGGCGACGCCTTCGAGGGTGGTGAACGGTTGCATCAGTCTGTCCTCAGCCGATCAGGGTACGTACGTCGGTCAGGCGGCCGTTGAGCGCGGCGGCGGCGGCCATCGCCGGGCTGGCGAGGTGGGTGCGCCCGCCCGGCCCCTGGCGGTTGCGGAAGTTGCGATTGGAGGTCGACACGCAGCGCTCGCCCGGTTCCAGCTGATCGCCGTTGATCGCGGTGCACAGCGAGCAGCCCGGGTCGCGCCATTCGAACCCGGCGTCGATGAAGATGCGGTCCAGGCCCTCGGCCTCGGCCTGCCGGCGCACCGTCTGCGAGCCGGGCACGACCCAGGCAGGCACCTGCGCCTTGCCCAGCCGCGCGACTTCGGCAGCCGCGCGCAGGTCCTCGATGCGCGCGTTGGTGCAGGAGCCGATGAACACCCGGTCGACCCGGATGTCCGACAGCGCCATGCCGGCCTGCAAGCCCATGTACTCGATCGCGCTCGCCCATTCGCCGCGCTGCTTGTCGTTGCCCGCATGCGACGGATCGGGCACGGCGGTGTCGATCGGCAGCGCATGCGCCGGCGATACGCCCCAGGTCACTGTCGGCGCGATCAGCGACGCGTCGAGCACCACTTCGCGGTCGAACGACGCACCGGCGTCGCCCGGCAGCGTGCGCCAGAAGTCGAGCGCGCGTTCCCAGGCGGCACCCTTCGGCGAGAACTCGCGCCCGTCGAGATAGGCGAAGGTGGTGTCGTCCGGCGCCACCATGCCGGCGCGGCCTCCGGCTTCGATCGACATGTTGCACACCGTCATGCGTGCTTCCATCGACAGCGCCTCTATCGCGCTGCCGGCGTATTCGATCGCGTGGTCTGTCGCGCCGTCCGCGCCGATGGTGGCGATGATCGCGAGGATCAGGTCCTTGGCCGACACACCGAAGCCGAGACGGCCGTCGACCTGGATACGCAGCGTCGAGGGCAGGGTCTGCCACAGCGTCTGCGTCGCCATCACGTGCGCGAACTCCGATGCCCCGACGCCATAGGACAGGCAGCCGAACGCGCCATGCGTGGAGGTATGCGAGTCGTTGCCGATCAGCGCCAGCCCGGGCTGCACGATGCCCAGCTCGGGCGGCACGATGTGCATGATGCCCTGCTGCGCATGGTCGATGCCGTACAGGTTGATGCCGTACTTGCGCGCGAAGTCCTGCAGTTGCACCACCATGTTCCGGATCTCGGCGACCGGGATGCCGGCCAGCCCCTGGGCGCGCCCGGTGGTCGGCACGTAATGGTCGGTGAATGCGTAGATCTGGTCGGGGCGCAGCACCTGCCGACCCTGCGCCTCGAGCGCGACGAACGCGTGGTAGGTGTTCTCCTGGGCGAGCGCGCGGTCGATGTAGAGCAGCGACTCGCCTTCGTCGGTCACGACGTGGTGGTTGTCCCAGAGTTTCCGGAACAGCGTGCGGGCAGTGCCCGTGGGTGCTGCGCTCATCGTGTGTAGCCTCGGGTCGTCACGGTACTTCCTTGCACGGGTACTTCACTGCGCCTTGATGCCGCTCTGCCGGACCAGCTGGCCCCAGCGCGCGTACTCCGAGCGTACGAACGCGGCGAACTCGTCCGGCGTGCTGCCGACCGCGTCCGCGCCCTGGATCAGCAGCTTCTCGCGGAAGCCCGACGCACGCAGCACCTTCGCCGTCTCGTCGGCCACGCGCACCGCGATCTCGCGCGGCGTACCGGCGGGCGCGAACAGCCCGCTCCAGCCGCTGAACGAGTAGCCGGCGATGCCCGACTCGATCATCGTGGGAACTTCCGGCGCACCGGGGAAGCGTTTCGCGCCGGTCACCGCCAGCGCGCGCAGGCGGCCGGAGGCCACGTGCGAGGTCACCGAGGGCAGCGTGGAGAACATCATCGGCACATGGCCGCCGAGCAGGTCGGTGACTGCGGGGCCGCCGCCCTTGTAGGCGATGTGCACCATGTCGAGCTTGGCCAGCAGCTTGAACAGCTCGCCCGACAGGTGGGTGCCCGAGCCGAAGCCGGAGGAGGCGAAGCTCAGCTCGCCGCGGCGTTTCGAGGCGAGCGCGACCAGATCCTTGACCGTCTTCACCGGCATCGAGGGCGTCACCACCAGGATGTTCGGTGCGTCGATGATCTGGGTCACCGCCACCAGGTCGCGCAGTGGATCGGCCGGCGGGTTGGCCGTCATGTGCGGGCCGACGGTGAAGGTGACGGTGTGCGCGAGCAGGGTGTAGCCATCGGGCGGGGACTTGACCACCACCTCGGTGCCGATCGCACCGGCTGCACCGCCGCGGTTCTCGATCACCACCGGCTGCCTCAGCGCCTCGCTCAGCCCCGGTGCGATGGCACGGGCAGCGAAGTCGGAGATGCCGCCTGGCGGGAACGCGACGACGATACGCACCGGCTTGGCGGGCCAGGCCTGGGCGATCGCGGAAGCAGTAGCCAGGGTGCAGGCGGCGCCGATCGCAAGGCCTGCGACCTGCAGGGCGAGCGGCCGGGCGGGGGTCCGCCGGGCCTTGCCCGACAGATTTCCGGGTGAAATTGCGTCGTACATGCGTGTTCCTCCAGGAATGCCCGTTCAGCCGATGCTGGCCGAATCGAGCCGGTAAAGTTCGAGTTTC
>JBILGF010000272.1:0-4947 GCA_044351195.1 Burkholderiales bacterium | reverse complement strand
CCTGAGTGCGCGCGAACGTGCGGTGCTCGATCTGATCATCTCGGGCAGTCTTAACAAGCAGATCGCAGGCAGCCTGGGCATCGCGGAGCGCACCGTCAAGCTGCACAGGGCAAACCTGATGACCAAGCTCAACGTGAAGTCACCCGCGCAACTCGGGCAGCTTGCCGAACAGCTGCGTGAGCGCAGCGGCCTGACGCGATTCCTGCCCTGAGAATCCGCTGTCGGGCCATCCGTGCCCGCCGACAGGACTGCACTTTAGTGCAGGTCCGAGCCTGTCTGTTGGTCCGCTTGCGGGGACATGCCTGCGGTTGGATACTCGCGCATCCTTGATCGCTGTTGCATATCGACCAGGGCTTGATGTTCCGCCAGCAGGCAGCCGCGCGGGTCGAGCAGCATCGCAGGCTCGGTAACCGGTATGGCAACCGGCCGTGCGGCGGGCCATGCGGCTTTTCGTGATCACGAACAAGACAGAGTCACCTGATGAACACGCTTGAACACCGGAAACGCCTGCGCAGGTCGGCCGCGGGCATCGTCATGACCATGGCGCTTGCAGGCTCGATATCGATATCGATATCGATGCCGAGCCTGGCGCAATCGCACGGGCAACCTGGCGCGTGGCAGTACTCAGGCTCGGTATACGGCTATCTGCCTTCCCTCGGCGGCAAGACCCGGTTTCCCGCACCGGCAGGCGCATCCACGGTCGATGTGTCGGCCGAGCAGATCCTGAACAGCCTCGACTTCGCGTTCATGGGCATGTTTCAGGCGCACAACGGGCGCTGGGGCGTCTTCTCCGATCTCATCTATCTCGACGCCTCGGCCGACAGGGCAGGCAGCCAGGATTTCACCATCGGCAACACGGCCATTCCAGCGGGCACCTCCGCCTCGCTCGGGCTGCAGGTGAAGGGGCTGGTCTGGACCCTTGCCGGCGAATATCGCGTTCTGCCCGATCCCCGCATCACGATCGATCTGCTGGGGGGCACCCGGCTGTTCTCGCTGAAGCAGGAACTTGCCTACGCAATCTCCGGCAACCTCGGGCCCATGGCACCCGCAGGGCGTTCCGGCATGCTCGAGGTGAAGTCCACGCTCTGGGATGCAATCATCGGTGCCAAGGGACGCGTGGCCCTGGGTGCCCAGGGCAGCCGCTGGTCGCTGCCCTTCCATGTCGACGTCGGTACCGGCGAATCGAAGTTCACCTGGCAGGCTGCCGCAGGCTTGAGCTATTCCTATTCATGGGGTGAACTGACCGCGCTCTGGCGCCACCTCGATTACGAGATGAAATCGGGCCAGTCGATCCAGAACTTCAACTTCAGCGGCCCGATGCTCGGAGCGACCTTTCGATGGTAGGCGACCCCGGGCAGCCCGGCGCCGGTGATCCGATGCGGCGAAAGACTTCGGACGATCTGGCTGAAGATCGAACCGTGATGGCTGCCAAGCGCACCCAGATGGCGGCCGACCGGTCGCTGATGGCGTGGATCCGCACCGGCCTGTCCATGATCAGTTTCGGCTTCACGATCTACAAGCTGCTCGAAGGTTTCCAGGCCGATCTCGAGTCGCTCGGCCGAGAGTCCAGCCCGCGGCAGCTGGGCCTGTTCCTCACCGGCCTGGGCACGGTATCGGTCATCATCGGGACGGTGGAGTACTGGACCCGGGTGCGACATCTGGCACCCGGCCGGAAGTTCTCCTGCTGGACGCCGACCTTCGTGATGGCGCTGATCATGTCGGCCATCGGGTTGTTCATGTTCATCGGCATCATCTCCAGGCTGCTCTGACGGTGGACGAGACACTGGTTTGGCAGAGTGCACTGGCGGCCTTGCTGTTTGCGGGCGTGTTCGCAGTGGGCAGCGTGCTGAGGCCCCTGCGCAGCATGGGCATGGACACGCGCAGCATCGTGTCGCTCAGTGGCGGCCTGTCGTCGGCCTATGTGTTCGTGCAACTGATGCCTGAACTGGCCGAGGCGCAGCGTACATTCGCGCACGCGGCGGGGTTGCCGGCACGCGAGGACGGCAGCGCCATCTATTTCTGTGCGCTCATGGGTTTTCTTGTGTTCTACGGGCTCGAGCACCTGCGGCGGGTAACGTCGGACGCCGGCGTCGAGGGTGATCGAGCCGATGCCGACGCGCAGCAGTGGTCATTCCGGATTCACGTCGGAGGCTTTGCTTTCTATGTGGCGCTGGTGTCCTATCTGCTCCTGCACGGTCCCGACCGGGAGGGCGGGTCCCTCGGTCTGTACGCATTTGCGATGGCCGCGCATTTTCTCGCCACCGACCACGCGCTGCACCATGAGCACGGGGCGCGCTATCGTGAGGTCGGGCGCTGGTACCTCGCGGCGATGGTGTTCGTCGGGTGGGCCTGCGGACTGCTGTTCGCGCTGCCGGAGCACGCCCTGGCCTTGCTGCTGGCCTTCGTGGCCGGCGCGGTCATCATCAACAGCGCCGTCGGCGAACTGCCCTCCGAGAAGGATGGCAGGTTATTGCCGTTCGCCGTCGGAGCGCTCGGCTATGGTGCGATCCTGTGGCTGATCGCGTGAGTCTTCAAAGGAAGCCCTGATGGATGACATTGTTTCACGCATCATCACAGACCTCGTCAATCGTGCCGATGCACCGATGAGCTTCCGCATCTTCCTGCAGCCGATGATGGCGTCGATCTTCGCGATCCGGTCCGGGCTGCAGGATGCCCGTTCGGGAGCCCCGCCGTATTTCTGGGCGATGGTGTCCGACGCCTCGCACCGGCGTGCCCTGATCAGGGACGGCTGGAAGAGCGTAGGCAAGGTGTTCGTGCTGGCGCTGTTGCTCGACGTGGTCTACCAGTGGATGGTCCAGTCGTTCGTCTACCCGGGCGAAGCGGTCATCGTCGCGTTCCTGCTGGCGATCGTGCCCTACCTCGTCCTGCGCGGTCTGGTGACGCGCATCGCGCGCGCGCGCTGAAGCGCGGCCCGCCAGGTCCGTCCTTCGCCGCCGCGCCATGGATATCCACGTGTACTCACCGCTCGCCGTTGCAGGCTTTACGCTGGTGTTCGTGCTGCTGGCCTTCGAGGCTGGCCGCCTGCTCGGTCGCCTGAATACCCGCAGGAAGGAGGAGAACGAGGCCCAGACATCGACCATCGTCGGATCGATGCTCGGGCTGATCGCGTTTCTCCTGGCCTTTACCTTTGCCTTCGCGGCCGATCGCTACGACGATCGCAAGTCGCTGGTGCGCGAAGAGGCCAACGCCATCGGCACGGCCTTCCTGCGTTCGGCGTTCCTGCCCGAGGCCGAGCAGGCAGAGGCCTCCAGCCTGTTCCGAAGGTATGTCGATCTCACGCTGGAGGCGACGGGGGAACTCGATCCCGATCTGATCCGCCGGAAGGTGGAGGAATCGGTGCCGATCCAGGACGCGCTGTGGCGGGTGGCGGTCGCCGAAGCGCGGCGCGACCTGAATTCCGATGTTGCCGCGTTGTACATCGAAGCGCTCAACGAGATGTTCGATATCCGGTCCACCCGTATCGCCGTCGCCCTCGAGACACTCATGCCGATCGGCATCTGGCTGGCCCTTTATGCCGTCATCCTGCTCGGCTCGGTGGGCGTGGGTTACCACGGCACGCTGATCGGATCTGCACGGTCATGGACGCTACCCCTGCTGGCCGTGTCGTTTGCGCTGGTGGTGGGCCTCATATCGGCACTCGATCGCCTCGACAGCAGCCTCGTCCCGGTGCCGCAGGGTTCGCTCATCGCGCTCAAGGCTGCGATGGATTCGATGGCGACCGTGCGCTGAGCATGACGATCTTTCACTGACGAGATGACGAAGATCCAGCTATGGAACATCCATCGAAACACGCCTGGCCTTGCGCCGCTGCATTCCTGCTGGGGGCGCAGGGGGTGCACGCGCAGGGCGGCGATGCACCGGATCTTGCCAAGCAGTTGTCCAATCCGATCGCCAATCTGATCAGCGTCCCGTTCAAGCTGAGCTGGGATACCGGCATCGGGGCGGCGAACGCCGAGCGGCTCACCCTGAACATCCAGCCGGTGGTGCCGGTATCGATCGGACAGGACACGAACCTGATCATCCGGACCATCGTGCCGATCATCCATGCGGAATCCCCCATCCCGGGTGGGGCCGATCAGCACGGCCTGGGCGACGTTCTGCAGAGCTTCTTCTTTTCCCCGAAGAAACCGGTCGGTGGCTGGATCGTGGGTGCCGGACCCGCGGTCCTGTATCCCACCGCCACCCGTGCCTCACTGGGCGCAGACAAGTGGTCGGCGGGTCCGACCGCGGTTGCGCTGAAACAGCAGGGGGGCTGGACCTACGGCGTGCTGGCCAACCATCTGTGGTCGTTTGCCGGCGCAGGGCGCGAGGACGTGAGCGCCACGTTCGTGCAGCCGTTCGGCTCCTACACGACGGCTCATGGCATGACGTTCAGCGTCAATACCGAGTCGACCTACGACTGGAACAGCACGCGCTGGACAGTACCGCTGAATCTGTCGGTCAGCCAGCTGGTACGGCTGGGTTCGCAGCCGGTCAGCTTCGCCGCGGGTTACCGGAACTACCTGCAGACGCCTGCGGGTGGCCCGGACTGGGGGCTGACCTTCACGGTGACCTTCCTGTTCCCGAAGTAGCGGCCGCGCATCGACGCGCCAGGTCTGTGCCGGGAGGGGGTGAATCGAACCCCCACGATGTCGCCACCGCCGGATTCTGAGTCCGGTGCGTCTGCCCGCTCCGCCATCCCGGCAGGGAAGCCCTCGACTGTCGCCGAGCCGGTGCCCGCACAGCACCAAGGTGTGGTAAACCCGCGGCGATGAGATTATCCGACTTCGACTACGACCTGCCGCCCGACCTGATCGCCCGGACGCCACCGGCGACCCGCACCGGCGGCCGCCTGCTGGACGTCCGGGGTGCCGCGCAGGCGTGCCAGGACCGCCAGTTCGCCGACCTGCCTTCAATGCTCGAACCCGGCGACCTGCTGGTCTTCAA
>JBILGF010000393.1:0-3447 GCA_044351195.1 Burkholderiales bacterium | reverse complement strand
ACCAGTGACATGGCGGTCAACGCCTTTTCGCCGCCCGAGAGCAGCTGGATCGATGCATTCTTCTTGCCCGGGGGGCGCGCAAAGATCTGCACGCCGCTGTCGAGGATCTCTTCGCCGGTCAGCACCAGTTCCGCATGGCCGCCACCGAACAGCGCCGGAAACATCTCGGAAAGGTGCTTGTTGGCTTCGGCGAAGGTGGCCATCAGCCGCTCGCGGGTTTCCTTGTCGATACGCCGGATCGCCGTCTCGAGCGTCGCGATGGCCTCGTTGAGGTCGTTCGCCTGCGCATCGAGCGCGTTCTTCTTTTCGGTCGCCCCGCCAAGCTCCTCGAGAGCGGCGAGGTTTACCGCCCCCAGGGCGGCGATCTCCGCCTGCAGCCGATTGATCTCTCCTGCCAGCGTACGCGGGCGCGCACCCTCTTCGGCCCGGACCGCGAGGGCTGCCTCATCGGCACCGGACTCGACCAGCTTGGCTGCGAACTGCTCCTCGGTGAGGCGCGCTTCCTGTTCCCTGAGCCTGGCCTCGCCGATCGCGTTGCGCAGCGGTTCGTGTTTCTGTTCGGAGGCGAGCCGCTCTTCGTCGATCGCGCGCAGCTGCGCCTCGAGCTCGGACAGGGCGTTGCGCGCGGCCGACATCGCCGCTTCGCGCACCTCGCGCGTCGACAGCGCCACCTGCAGCGATTGGACGATCGGTGCCTCGTCGAACTGCTGCATCTCGGCCGCGAGCCGCTCGACCTCGGCGCACAGCCCCGCCAGTTCGCGTTCACTGCCGGCGACCGCCGACTCGCCATCCTTGATCCGGGACTGTGCGGACTCGATGCGGTAGCGCAACTGCTGCACGACCTGCGCGGACTGCTGGGCGGATTCGCGTGCGCGAGACAGCAGCCCCTGGGCGCGCCCGGCTTCGGAGCGGGTGGTTGCAAGCTGGGCGCCGATCGACTGCAGCTGCTCGGCAAAGCGTTGCAGGTTCAGGTCGGTCTCTGCCAGGCGAGCGACCTCGGCCGAACGTTCGGTCTCGATCTCGACCGTCTCGCGGTCGATCTGTGCCAGGCGTTGCTCGGCCCGATCGGCCTGCTCGGTCTGGCGCACCAGTTGCATCTGGGACGCGTGCTGGTTCTGGCGCAGCTCGTCGACGAGCCGGCGCTTGTCGGCCAGCTCGCGGCGCGCGCGTGCGATGCCCTCGGTTGCCTCGACATGCTGGCCACGTGCTTCGGTCAATCGCGCCGACAGCGTCTCGAGCTGCGCGGCCAGCGCTTCGATCTCGCGCTGGCGCGCGAGCACGCCGTGCACCTCGGAATCGGGCGCATAGAACGTCACGCTGGACCGGCTCAGCAGATGCCCCTCGCGCGTGACCAGCATCGCGCCGGCCGGAAGGCGTTCGCGCAGCCCCATGCCCGCTTCCAGCGTCGGGGCCGTGAACACCTGGCTGAGCCAGTCGCCCAGCACTGGCTCGGTGCGCGCGTCTTCGCAGCGCACCAGCTCGCGCAGCGGCTGCCCGTACGCGCCCAGCGACCCGGTGGTCGATACCCCTGCGGCGAGTTCGTACACCGCCACCTTGGCCCCCGGCATGTCGGCGAGCCAGCCGGCACCGGTATCGATGCGCTCGACGGCGAAGGCGTTCAACCGTTCGCGCAGCACGGCCTCGAGCGCGTTCTCCCAGCCCTCTTCAATGCGCAGTCCCTGCCAGAGACGGCGCGCACTGGCCAGCCCGTGCCGGGCCGCCCAGTCGCGCGTGGCCTGTGCATTGGCAAGCCGGCTCTGCAACTGCTCCAGCGCGTCGCGCCGCGCCTGTACCCGGGTCAGCTCGCGATTGGCCGCATCGACCGCCGACTGTGCCTCGCGCCCCGCGATCTCGCCCTGGGCCAGCGTCTGCTCGGCGGACGTGGCAGCAGCACGCATCTCGGCCTGCTGCGCGCCGAGCGCGCTGACGGCTTCCTGCATCGCCGCCAGTGCCTCGCGGTCGGGCGGCTGCAGTCCGGCGCGCTCGGCGGCCAGCCGCTGAGACCGCTGGCCAAGCTGTTCGGCCAGGCGCTGCGACGAGCCGCGACGCGTTTCTTCGACCTGCCAGAGCTGCTCGGCCTGGGCGAGGGCACGCTCGGCCTCGCGCACGCGTGCATGCGCATCGCGCGCCGCAGCCTCGGCCTGCGGCAGCAGCGCCGACTCGTGATCGGCATCGGCGCGCGCCGTCTCCGCCTGTACCTGCAGGGTCTTCGCGTCTTCCTGCCACTGGCCGAGATTGGCGATCAGCCCGTCGCGCCGATCGCGCGTCTGGTCGAGTCGGGCGCGCGCCTGCACCTGCTGGCCCTCGACGCGGGAGCGCGTGTCACGCAGGTGCGACAGCTGCTGCTCGAGGCGCGCGACTTCGGCGTTGGACTCGTAGAGCTCGCCCTGCGCGATGCGCGTAGCATCGTTGGCGACCTGCTGATCGTCGCGCGCGGTCACGAGGCGCTTCTCGACCTCGCGCAGGCGCGCGGTCTCGGTCTCGAGCTCGATCGACAGCCGTTCGACCTCGCGCTGCTGGCGTTCGCGCAGCGCACTGGCCTCGGTACGGCGCAGATACCAGAGCAGATCCTGGGCCGAGGTGAACTCGGTGGTGAGTTGCTGGAACCGGGCCGCCACGCCAGCCTGGGCGGTCAGCCGTTCGATCTGCCGCTCGAGTTCGAGTCGGATATCGTCCACGCGGGCCAGGTTCTGACGCGCATCGGACAGCCGGTTCTCGGTCTCGCGCCGCCGCTCGCGATACCTCGAGACGCCGGCGGCCTCTTCCAGGAACACCCTCAACTCTTCCGGCTTGGCATCGATGATGCGCGAGATCGTACCCTGCTCGATGATTGCGTAGCCGCGGCCGCCCAGGCCGGTGCCGAGGAACACGTCGGCCACGTCACGCCGCCGCACATGCTGGTTGTTGATGTAGTACGCAGACTCGCCGTCGCGCTCGAGCACCCGCTTGACCGACAGCTCGGCGTAGGTGGACCACTGCCCACCAGCCTTGCCCAGGCTGTTGTCGAAAACCAGTTCTACGCTTGCGCGATTGGCCGGCTTGCGCGTGGCCGACCCGGCGAAGATCACGTCCTGCATGGTCTCGCCACGCAGGTGGCGTGCGGACGACTCGCCCAGTACCCAGCGGGTCGCGTCGATCACGTTCGACTTGCCGCAGCCGTTGGGACCGACGACACCGACGATCTGCCCGGGAAGGCGGATCTGCGTGGGATCGACGAACGACTTGAATCCGGACAGGCGTATTTCGGTCAGGCGCACTTGGGGAGCTTCAGGTATCGGTGGGAACGGCAGGCGCTGCGAATGCCGGAGTTTAGCCGAAGGCAACCCGGACGGCGGCTTGACCGGCCGCAGCGATCATCCGACACTCCGGCGCAATCCACCCGCAGGTGCGCGCCATGCCGATCGAAGCCCTGGATCACTACAACATTTGCACGGCCGACCTCGACCG
>JBILGF010000271.1:0-4962 GCA_044351195.1 Burkholderiales bacterium | reverse complement strand
GCGCGCGCGCGCGCGCTCAGGCGTCTGTGCTCGGCCAGCTGCAGCGTCGACTGTCGTTGACGCGTGCGCGCACGCTCGCCGCGGCGGGCGATCGACTGGCGCAGGTGGCGTCCCGGCTGTCCCGTGTACGTCCGGACATCGCCGCCGAACGGGCCGCGGTAGACCTCGCACGGCTGGCCGCACGGCTGTCGCGCGCCGGCAGCCGCCGCCTCGAGCACGACCAGTCGCGGCTCGAGGCGCTGCAGGCAAGCCTGGTGCACCTCGATCCTTCGGCCGTGCTCGATCGCGGCTACAGCATCACCCGCCTGGCCGATGGCAGACTGCTGCGCGATGCGCAGGCAGTGCGCCCTGGCACGGCGCTCGAGACCACGCTGGCACGCGGCACGGTCCGCTCCACCGTGGCCTGACGCGATTCGCCGGGGCCTGGACGGGCTGCCTTCACGCAGCCGATCAGGCCGCCAGCATGCCGGCGTAGAAGTCGAGTACCGGGCCGATCGGGTCGTCGGCCAGGCAGTCGAAGGTCGCGACCTCGGGCATCGAGCGCAGCCAGGTCAGCTGCCGCTTGGCCAGCTGGCGCGTCGCAGCGATGCCGGTGCTGCGAAGCTGGGCGAGCGAGGTCCTGCCGTCGAGATAGGCCCAGGCCTGCCGGTAGCCGACGCAGCGCATCGAGGGCAGGTCGGGGTCGAGCGTGAACGCTTCGCGCAGCCGGCGCAGTTCTCCGAGCAGGCCGAGCTCGAGCATCTCGTCGAAGCGCGCCTCGATGCGCCGGTGCAGCACGCTGCGGTCTGCGGGTACCAGTGCAGCCTGGATCAGCCGGTAGGGCAGCGGATGCGGCGGGCGCTCGCGCAGCAGCCGCGACATCGGTTCACCGGTGAGGTAGTACACCTCGAGTGCGCGCTGGATGCGCTGCGCGTCGTTCGGATCGAGTCTCGCTGCGGTGTCGGGGTCGCAGCGTGAGAGTTCGGCGTGCAGTGCGGGCCAGCCGCTGTCGGCCGCCATCGCATCGATCACGCGCCGGGTTTCGGGGTCGGCCTGCGGCAGATCGGCGATGCCCGAGGCGAGCGCCTTCAGGTAGAGCATCGTGCCGCCAGTGAGCAGCGGCAGGTTGCCGCGCGCGGTGATCGCGGTCATTGCAGCCAGCGCGTCCTCGATGAACCGGGCCGCGCTGTAGCGTTCGGTCGGGTCGAGCAGGTCGATCAGGTGGTGCGGCGCGCAGGCGCGCGTTGCCAGGTCGGGTTTGGCCGTGCCGATGTCCATGCCGCGGTAGACCAGTGCCGAATCGACGCTGACGATCTCGCATGGCAGGCAGCGGCAGAGCTCGACGGCGACACGGCTCTTGCCGCTGGCGGTCGGCCCGGTTAGCACCAGCGCCGGTGGCAGGTGCGTGTGGCCGCTGACGGACCCCATCAGCGCCCGCGCAGGAACATGCGGTCGAGCTCGGCAAGCGTCACCTGGCACCAGGTCGGCCGCCCGTGGTTGCACTGGCCCGAGCGTTCGGTGGCCTCCATCTCGCGCAGCAGCGCGTTCATCTCGGGCAGCGTCAGCGCGCGGTTCGCGCGTACCGCGGCATGGCAGGCCATCGTCGACAGCAGCTGGTCGCGCCGGGCGCTCACGGTGTCGACTTCGCCCGATTCGTGCAGTTCCGCCAGCACCGAGCGGGCGAGTTCGACCGGGTCTGCCCGCTCGAGCGTCGCCGGGACCGCACGCACCGCGATCGCGGTCTGCGACAGCACGGCCAGGTCGAAGCCAAGGCGATCGAGCGTGTCGCGGTGTTCGGCGACCGCCGCGATGTCCAGTGCGCCGGCGGTGAAGGACGCAGGCAGCAGCAGGGGCTGGCGCGGTACCGGGCCGGCATCGACCGTCTGCTTCAGCCGCTCGAACACGATCCGCTCATGGGCTGCGTGCATGTCGACGACGATCAGCCCGTGTGCGTTCTGTGCAAGCACGTAGACGCCGGCGAGCTGGCCGAGCGCGAAGCCGAGCACCGGCTGATCGGCGGCGTCGTGCGCCGGGGGCCGGGTGCCGGCCGTGCCGGGGCCGGCCGCGGCAGGCATGGCCTCGGGTGGGTGGCCCCCGGCCGTGGCGGTGCGCCCGAACAGCGCATCGTAGAGCGCCGAGGGCTCCGATGCGCGCAGCCCGAGCGGAGCCTGCGCGAAGGCCTGCCGGTCGCGGCTGTCTCGCCCCCAGCCCGCAGGCGCCTTCCAGCCGCGCGCCGCAGCACCGGGCAGCGGGGTGCCGCCTGCCGCGGCGTCATCGGCTGCAGCGTCATCGGCTGCGACGGCATCGGTGCCGTCCCGGTCGCCGGGGCCATGCGTCAGCTTGCCCCCGGTGCTGCCTGCGCGCGTACCGGCGAGCGCCTTCTGCAGTGCATGCAGCACGAACTGGTGGACGGCCTGGGCTTCGCGGAAGCGCACCTCGATCTTGGTCGGATGCACGTTCACGTCGATCGCGCGTGGATCGATGCCGAGGTAGAGCGCGAATGCCGGGTGGCGCTGGTGGTGCAGCACGTCGCGATAGGCTGCGCGCACCGCATGCGACAGCAGCTTGTCGCGCACGAATCGCCCATTGACGAACAGATACTGTGCATCGCGCGAGGCCCGCGAATAGGCCGGCTGGGCGATGGCTCCGCCGAGGGAGAGCTGCGCGGTGCTTTCCTCGACCGGGATTGCCGCATCGGCGAAGTCGCTGCCCAGCAGCGCGACGATGCGCTCGGCACGACCCTGGGGCGGCAGGCGCAGCATCGGCCTGCCGTTGTGGACCAGGCGGAAGCCGACACCGGGATGGGCCAGTGCCACGCGGTGCACCGCTTCTTCGCAATGCGCGTACTCGGTCTGCTCCGACTTCAGGAAGCGCTTGCGCGCAGGCGTGTTGAAGAACAGATCGAGGGCCTCGATGCGGGTGCCGGGCGCGATGGCCGCCGGGCCGATCCGGGCTCCAGCGCCGCTGCCGGCAGCAGTCGCGCCCATGTGGCCGATGCGCCAGCCATGGCGCGCATCGGCGGTGCGGCTGGCGAGCGTGAGGTCGGCCACCGAAGCGATCGAGGCGAGTGCCTCGCCGCGGAAGCCCAGGCTCGCGACCGACTCGAGATCTTCCAGCGCTGCGATCTTGCTGGTTGCATGGCGGGTGAGCGCCAGCGCGAGATCGTCCTTGTCGATGCCGTGGCCGTTGTCGATCACGGCGATGCGGCGGGTGCCGCCGGCGTCGAGTTCGATCGCGAGTTCGGTGGCGCCGGCGTCGATCGCGTTCTCGAGCAGTTCCTTCAGTGCCGAGGCCGGGCGCTCGATGACCTCGCCGGCGGCGATCTGGCTGATCAGCAGATCGGGCAGTGCGTGTATGCGCAACGCGGGTCGTCCCGGGGGATCCGATGGGGCCATAGCTCGAGATTATAGAGGCACCGGGTCGCATGTCCGCGCCGGCGGGGGCGCCTTTGCACAGGGCGGGCAGCGCGACAGGCTCTGGCCTGCGCGCCGGATTTGCATATAATCAGCGGCTTTTTGGCCGTAATCCGCCAGCACGGTCGCCGCCGGTCGGGTGGCCGGCAGCCTGGTGTGCGGGCTGACGCGCGCCTTCGCGTGGATCGTGTGAACAGGGACCTCTCAAGATGAAGATCGGCATTCCCACTGAAGTACGGTCCGGCGAGACGCGCGTTGCCGCGACGCCCGAGACGGTCAGGAAGTACTGCGCCGGGGGCCAGAACACCGTGTTCGTCCAGGCCGGTGCGGGCGCCGGGGCCCATTTTCCCGACGCCGACTACGCCAGCGCAGGCGCCACCATCGTTGCCGACGCGGCCGCGGTCTACGGCCAGTCCGAACTGGTCCTGAAGGTGCGCAACCCGCTGCCCGAGGAAGTCGCGGCGATGAAGGCGGGCACCGTGCTGGTCGGGCTGCTGTCGCCCTACGACGCCGCGGGCATCGAGGCGCTGGCGGCGCAAGGCGTCACCGCGTTCGCGATGGAACTGCTGCCGCGTACCTCGCGCGCGCAGTCGATGGACGTGCTGTCCTCGCAGGCCAACATCGCCGGGTACAAGGCCGTGGTGCTGGGTGCCGACGCCTACGGGCGGATCATGCCGATGCTGATGACCGCGGCCGGCACGGTAAAGGCCGCACGCGTGGTGATCCTCGGCGCCGGCGTGGCCGGACTGCAGGCGATCGCCACGGCCAAGCGCCTGGGTGCGGTGATCGAAGCCTCCGACGTGCGCCCCGCCGTGAAGGAACAGATCGAGTCGCTCGGCGCCAAGTTCATCGACGTGCCCTACGAGACCGATGAAGAGCGCGAGATCGCCCAGGGCACCGGGGGCTATGCCCGGCCGATGCCGGCGTCGTGGATGTCGCGCCAGGCGACCGAAGTCGCCAAGCGCATCGCACTGGCCGACATCGTGATCACCACCGCGCTGATCCCGGGGCGCAAGGCCCCGGTGCTGGTCACCGAGGCGATGGTGAAGTCGATGAAGCCCGGCTCGGTGATCGTCGACATGGCGGTCGAGCAGGGTGGCAACGTCGAGGGCTCCAGGGCCGGCGAGACGGTCGTGTCGTACGGCGTGAAGCTGGTGGGCGAGGCCAACATCCCGGCGCTGGTACCGACCGACTCCAGCGCGCTCTATGCACGCAACCTGATGACCTTCCTTGCGTTGATGCTCGACAACAAGACCGGGCAGTTCGCCCTCAACCGCGAAGATGATCTCGTCGCTGGCACCCTGGTGTGCCACGGCGGTGAACTCGTGCGCAAGCAATAACCCAGACCGAGAGCGCAGCCATGGAACTCGTCGACCCGACCATCACCAACCTGATCATCTTCGTGCTCGCCATCTATATCGGCTTCCACGTCGTGTGGAACGTCACGCCTGCGCTGCATACGCCGCTGATGGCAGTGACCAACGCGATCTCCGCGATCGTCATCGTCGGCGCGATGCTTGCAGCTGCGCTGACCGAGACCCCGCTGGGCAAGACGATGGGCGTGCTCGCC
>JBILGF010000431.1:0-3085 GCA_044351195.1 Burkholderiales bacterium | reverse complement strand
CGGCTGGCAGCGGGCCACGGCACCGCAGGCCGGCGCACAGGGGATCAGTCCTCGCGGCGCATCTGCGGAAACAGGATCACGTCGCGGATCGTGCTGCTGTCGGTGAGCAGCATCACCAGCCGATCGATGCCGATGCCCTCGCCGCCGCAAGGCGGTAGCCCGTACTCGAGTGCACGCACGTAGTCGGCGTCGTAGTGCATCGCCTCGGCATCGCCGGACTCCTTGCGGCTTGCCTGCTGGCGGAACACGGAGGCCTGCTCGTCGGGATCGTTCAGCTCGGAGAAGCCGTTGGCGATCTCGCGTCCGGCGATGAACAGCTCGAAGCGTTCCGTGATCGACGGGTCGGCATCGCTGCGCCGTGCCAGCGGCGAGACCTCGGCCGGGTAGTCGATGATGAAGGTGGGTTCGAACAGCTGGCCCTCGACCGTCGCATCGAACAGGGAAAGCTGCAGCCCGCCCAGCCCGTCGTCCGGATGCGCCGACTCGCCCAGGCGTGCCAGTTCCGCCAGCAGCCAGCTGCGATCGGCCAGCTGCGCCGGCGTGTACTGCGGGGCGTACTTCGCGATCGCATCCAGGATGGTCAGCTTGGCGAACGGGCGGCCGAAGTCGATCTCGCGCCCCTGGTAGTGGATCTTCTCGCTGCCGGTGACCACGCGCGCCACCTCGGCCAGCATCTGCTCGGTGATCGCCATCAGCTCGCGGTAGCGGGTGTAGGCCGAGTAGAACTCGAGCATCGTGAACTCGGGATTGTGCCGGGTCGAAATGCCTTCGTTGCGGAAGTTGCGGTTGATCTCGAACACGCGCTCGAAGCCGCCCACCACCAGCCGCTTGAGGTAGAGCTCGGGTGCGATGCGCAGGAACAGCTCCATGTCGAGGGCGTTGTGATGCGTCCGGAACGGACGCGCGTTGGCGCCGCCCGGTATCGGATGCATCATCGGAGTCTCGACCTCGAGGTAGCCGCGATCGAGCAGGAACTGGCGCACCGCCTGCACGGTGCGCGAGCGCGCGATGAAGGTGCGCCGTGAATCCTCGTTGACCATCAGGTCGAGATAGCGCTGGCGGTAGCGCTGTTCCTGGTCGGTCAGGCCGTGGAATTTCTCCGGCAGGGGGCGCAGCGACTTGGTGAGCAGCCGGATCGCGGACACGCGCACCGTGAGTTCGTTGGTCTTGGTGCGGAACAGGACGCCCGTCGCGCCGACGATGTCGCCCAGGTCGTAGTGCTTGAACGCCTCGTGCGCCTGGATGCCGGTGCCGTCGTCGGAGACATACAGCTGGATCATGCCCGAGCCGTCGCGCACGCTCGCGAAGCTGGCCTTGCCCATCACGCGCTTGAGCAGGATGCGGCCGGCCAGCGTGACTTCGACCGGCGCCGCCTCGAGCGCAGCCTTGTCGTGGTCGGCATGGGCAGCCTGCAGGTCGCCCGCGAGGTCGATGCGCTCGAAGTCGTTCGGGTAGGCGATGCCGGCTGCACGCAGTGCCGCCAGCTTCGCGCGCCGCTCGGCGACGATAGGGTCGATGTCTGCGTGGCGGGCCGGCGCGGCCGGAGTGGGGCTGGAAGCGTCGGTCATTCAGACACCCTGCTTTAGGCTGGCGTTGATGAAGTCGTCGAGGTCGCCGTCCAGCACGCGCTGGGTGTCGCCGACTTCGTGGTTGGTGCGCAGGTCCTTGATGCGGGACTGGTCGAGCACATAGGAGCGTATCTGGTGCCCCCAGGCGATGTCGGTCTTCGACGCCTCCATCGCCTGCTTTTCTTCGTTGCGCTTGCGCAGTTCGAGCTCGTAGAGCCGCGACTTGAGCATGGCCATCGCCTCGGCGCGGTTGCGGTGCTGCGACCGGTCGCTCTGGCATTGCACGACGATGTTGGTCGGCAGGTGGGTGATGCGGATCGCCGAGTCGGTCTTGTTGATGTGCTGGCCTCCGGCACCGGATGCGCGGAAGGTGTCGATGCGCAGGTCGGCAGGGTTGATCGTCACCTCGATCGAGTCGTCGACCTCGGGATAGATGAACACGCTGGCGAAGGACGTGTGCCGGCGCGCATTCGAGTCGAATGGCGACTTGCGTACCAGCCGGTGCACGCCTGCCTCGGTGCGCAGGGTGCCGTAGGCATACGGCCCGCTGACCTTGATCGAGGCGCTCTTGATGCCAGCCACGTCCCCGCTCGATTCCTCGAGCAGTTCGACCTTGAACTCGCGCCGCTCGCAGAATCGCAGGTACATGCGCTCGAGCATCTGCGCCCAGTCCTGTGCCTCGGTGCCGCCGGTGCCGGCCTGGATGTCGATGAAGCAGTTGGCCGGATCGAGCGGGTCGCTGAACATCCGCTCGAATTCCATCCGGGCGATGGCCTTCTCGAGCTGCTCGATGTCGCCGGCAAGCTGCTCGAGCGTGCCGGTATCGCCCTCGCTGCGCGCCATCTCGAACAGTTCATGCGTGTCCGCCAGCATCCGCTCGGTGGCCTGCATCCGGTCGACGATGTCCTCGAGCTGCTTGCGTTCGCGGCCCAGTTCCTGTGCCCGCCGGGTATCTGCCCAGACGGCGGGGTCTTCCAGGTCGCGGCTTACTTCCTTCAGCCGGGTGAGCTTGGTGTCGAAGTCAAAGATACCTCCGCAGCTCGCCCGTGCGCTGGCCGAAACCGGCCAGGCTGTCGGAGAGCGAATTCAGGCGTTCAGCTTCCATGGGGATTCCCGGGGTAAACCGTCGAGTATAGCGGTGCGCCGCGCCCGCCGCGGATTCGGGCCACCGGGCCTGCCGTGCGAACAGGCCCGGGCCGATCAGTTCCAGGGCCCGGACGGGCTGCCGGCGTCGCGCCAGTGCTCGAGGGTCAGTTGCACGCTCTGCAGGCCCTGCCAGCTGTTCATGTCCACCCGGTACACCGCATCGATCCGGGTGGGCAGCGGTTCGATCGCGTTGAACCGGATCGCCGCGTAGCGTCCGCCGCAGCCGCGCAGCTCGAGCTTCGAATGCGCCTCGCCGACGATCTTCTGGGCGGTGACCTCGAAGCGATCGACGAACTCGGGCCGGGGAAAGCCCGGGCCCCAGACGCCGTCGTGCAGGCTGCGCGCCAGGTCGAGATCGAGCGCGTGTCCCT
>JBILGF010000270.1:0-4984 GCA_044351195.1 Burkholderiales bacterium | reverse complement strand
GGGGATCGCACCGTCGGAGGCCTCACGGCCCGCGACCAGATGGTCGGTCCCTGGCAGGTGCCCGTGGCCGACTGCGCGATCACCTTCGGCGCGCTGCGCGGGCATGCGGGCGAGGCGATGGCCATCGGCGAGCGCACGCCGCTCGCGCTGGTCGACGCTCCGGCCTCCGGCCGGATGGCGGTGGGCGAGGCGATCACCAACATTGCGGCCGCGCCCATCGCCGAGCTCGGGCTGGTGAAGCTGTCCGGCAACTGGATGGCTGCAGCGGGTCATCCGGGCGAGGATGCAGCGCTGTTCGACACGGTGCACGCAGTGGCGATGGAGCTGTGCCCGGCGCTCGGCCTGTCGATCCCGGTCGGCAAGGATTCCCTGTCCATGAAGACCGTCTGGCGCGATCCTTCCGCCGGTGGTGCAGAACGTTCGGTGACCTCGCCGGTATCCCTCGTGGTGTCGGCGTTCGCGCCGGTGCACGATGTTCGTGCGGCGTCGACGCCCGAGCTGCGTACCGATGCCGGTGATACCCGGCTGCTGCTGGTCGACCTCGGGCGCGGACGGGCGCGCCTGGGTGGTTCGGCGCTGGCGCTGGTGCACTCGCAGTTCGGCAGCGAAGTACCCGATCTCGACCATGCCCGGGATCTCGCCGGTTTCTTCAGGGCGATCCAGTGGCTGCGCCGCGAATCGATGCTGCTGGCCTATCACGACCGATCCGATGGCGGGCTGCTGGCCACCATTGCCGAAATGATGTTTGCCGCCGGCGTCGGCGTCGACCTCGATCCTGGCGCGATGCTGCCTGCGCACGATGAAGTCAGCGATGCGGGCGTCATGCCGTGGCTGTTCAACGAGGAACTCGGCGCGGTGCTGCAGGTGAGGACCGCCGACCTGCCGCGCGTGCTCGCGCTGTTCGACGCCTGCGGCCTGGCAGGCTGCGTGTTTCCGGTGGGCAGGCCGAATGCCTGCGACCGGCTGCGCCTGAGCGTGGCTGGCCGGCTGCGGCTGGACGAGCCGCGCGCGCAACTGCGCGCGGCGTGGTCCGAGACCAGCTACCTGATGGCACGGCTGCGCGACAACCCCGACTGTGTCGACCAGGCCCATGCGAGCGCCTGCGATGCGGCCGAGCCAGGCCTGCATGCCCGGCTCGGGTTCGACCCCGAGGACACGCTGCCGGGTCCTTGGGTGCATGCGGGCGTGCGTCCGCGTGTGGCCATCCTGCGCGAGCAGGGGGTCAACGGCCAGGCGGAAATGGCGGCGGCCTTCGATCGCGCCGGATTCACCGCAGTCGACGTGCACATGAGCGACATCCTGGAAGGCCGGGTGGCGCTCGACGCGTTCAAGGGAATGGCCGCATGCGGCGGCTTCTCCTACGGCGACGTGCTCGGCGCGGGCGAGGGCTGGGCCAAGTCGATCCGGTTCAATCCGCGCGCCCTGGATGCCTTCCGCGCGTTCTTCGCGCGCGAAGACAGCTTCGGCCTGGGGGTGTGCAACGGTTGCCAGATGATGAGCGGTCTGGCCGACCTGGTGCCCGGCGCCGCGCACTGGCCGCGCTTCGTGCGCAACCGCTCCGAACAGTTCGAAGCGCGCCTGGTGATGGTCGAGGTGCTGCCCACCCGGTCACTGTTCTTCGACGGCATGGCCGGCAGCCGGTTGCCGGTGGTGGTGTCGCACGGCGAAGGTCGGCCGCTGTTCCGCTCCGCCGATGCCCGGAACACTGCGCTGCCGATGGTCACGTTGCGCTATGTCGATCCGAGCGGTGCGCCGACCGAGCGTTATCCGCACAATCCGAACGGCGCGCCTGATGGCATCACCGGGCTGACCAGCGAGGACGGGCGATTCAACATCCTGATGCCGCATCCCGAACGGGTGTTCCGGACGCTGCAGTTGTCGTGGCATCCGCGCGCCTGGGGCGAGGACAGCCCCTGGTTGCGCATGTTCCGCAATGCGCGCCGCTGGGTCGGCTGAAGGGCCGGTGGCGCGGCGCCGGCCGCGTGTCGATCACGAAGCCGCCGCGGCGCCGCAGCGCAGTGGCGCCGCGGCGGCCTGTGCCAACGTTATTCGATCTTTGCCTTGGCGCGAACCTCGCCGATGGCCTTCTCGATCGCCTGCTGCTGGAAACGTTGCTGCAACTGCTGCTTGACTTCATCGTAGGGCGGTGCGGTCAGCGCCCGCTCGTCTTCGAGACGAATGATGTGCCAGCCGAACTGCGACTGTACGGGCGCCGGAGACATCTGGCCCTTCTTGAGCTTGACCATCGCGTCAGCGAACGGCTTTACCAGGTTGGCGGGTGGCGTCCAGTCGAGTTCACCGCCGCGACCCTTGGAGCCTGAATCCTCGGAGCGCTCCGAGGCCGCCTTTTCGAAGGTGATCTTCTTCGCGGCGATCGCCGCCATGATCTCTTTCGCCTCGGCCTCGGTCTTCACCAGGATGTGGCGTACCCGGTACTCGCGATCGCCCAGCGCCGATCGGATCTTCTCGTACTCTGCCTTCAGCGTGGCGTCGGTGGTCGGGTTCTTCGCGATGTAGTCGGCGATGTAGGCCTGTGCCAGGATGTTCTGGCGCGCCAGTTCGAGTTGCACCTGTACATCCGGATTCTTGTCGAAGCCGCGCCGCGCCGCTTCCTGGCTGACCGCCTCCATGCTGATCAGCTCGTCGCGCACGCGAGCCCGCATGTCGGGGGTGTCCGGCGTCCCGCGCTGGGCTTGCTGCTTCATGAGCATGTCGACCCGGCTCTGCGGCACGGTGACGCCATTGACGCGTGCCGCGGTGCCGGATGTCCTGGCCTGGGGGAAGGCGCTGGTGCTCAGCAGCAGCCCTGCGGTCGCCAGTGCCGCGATGGAGACCGAACGTTTGAGGGCGAGGCGTTTCATGCGATTGCTCCCTTGGATGGATGGTGCTGCTGTCCCGCCCGCTTCACGGCGGATCTGGTTTTCGTGCCTGCTCGTCGGGCGCGCGCGCGTCTATCGCCAGTGCGTGGATACGGCCGTGCATCAGGTCGCCGAGGGCTGCGTACACCATGCGGTGGCGCGCGACCTTGCCCAGCCCGGCGAACGCCGCGCAGGTGAGTTGCAGCCGGAAGTGGCCGCCACCGGATGCCGCGCCGGCATGGCCTGCATGCAGCGCACTTTCGTCATCGACCTCGATCGACAGGGGGTCGAGCGACTGCAGCCGCGCCCGGATCTCGAGGGTGAGGGTGGCGTTGCTCACCGCGGGTCCTCGTCGGGTGCCTGCGCGGGGTCGGCGTAGCGCGACAGCACCATCGCCTGACCGAACACGAAGACGAGCATCAGGGCGGTGACGCCGAACAGCTTGAAGTTGACCCAGGCGTCAGTGGAAAAATGCTGTGCGACGAAGATGTTCGCGCCGGCGAGCAGCGCGAAGAACCCCGCCCATGCGATGTTGAGCCATTTCCACACCGGATCGGGCAGGGTGATCTGCGCGCCCATCAGGGCCCGTATCAGGTTGCGTCCGAACACCGCCTGCGCCAGCACCAGGCCCAGCGCGAACGACAGGTAGAGCACGGTGGGCTTCCACTTGATGAACGCTTCATCGTGCAGCAGCAGGGTGGCACCGCCGAACACGACGATCACGCCCAGGCTCATCCACAGGGCGGGTTCGACCCTGCACCCGCGCAGGCGCAGCCATCCGATCTGCACGAAGGTAGCCGCGATCGCGACCGCCGTGGCGGTGTACAGACCGGCCAGCTTGTAGGCGAGGAAGAAAAGGATGACCGGGAACAGGTCGAACAGCCACTTCATTCGCCGATTATCTAGGGTCGGCTCTGCGATGTCCATTTCGCATTGCGTGCCTGCACCAGCGCGCGCGCCTCTTGCGTGAAGCCGATGCCGGCCACCTGATGGGCGGCCTGCTGAAAGAATGCCGGACATTCCGACGGCAGGTGGGCTTCCAGGTGCTGGTAGGCACGCTTCATCCTGCGCAGGTCGCGGGACCGCGTGGACACGATGGCCGCGTTGACCAGCAACTGGCGCCACGGACGCATCGGATCGGTGGATGTGCGGTCGGCCTGCAGCCGGACCGCCACGTTCGCGATGACGGCTTCGTAGGCATCCGAAAGCGCGATGCAGGCGTCCAGACTGCCGGCGGTGTTGACGCGGGTGGCCAGTGCCGCCACCACCGGTCCGATCTGGCGCAACTGGCCCCGGTGGCGCAGGCACCATTGGGCGGTGTCGAGCGACAGGTCGATCACCTTGATGCGGGCCGGCCGAAGCTTCAGCCGGTCGGCCCAGTTCGCGAGATCGTGCAGGCAATCGAAGATCTGGTCGGCGATGCCCGAGACATCCTCGGCCAGCGCTTCGGCGGCGGAGCCGTATTGCCGGTCGATGCGCTCGCAGTCGCCGAAGAACACCTCGAGGGCATCGACCAGCATGGGCGGGGTGATCCGGTCTCTCTGGACCAGGGTGACGCTCTCGAAGGCTTTGATGATCTCGCGCGAGGCCGATCGCAGGCGGGCGGACATCATTCGGCGTCGGAGTTGTCCAGGGTCAGCGCCGCGGAATTCATGCAGTAGCGAAGCCCGGTCGGCTGAGGCCCGTCCTCAAACACATGGCCCAGGTGCGCATCACAGCGGGCGCACAGCACCTCGGTGCGGCGGCTGAACCAGCTGTTGTCCTCGGCGGTCGCGACCGAGGTCGCCTCGAGTGGCTGCCAGAAGCTGGGCCATCCGGTGCCCGAGTCGTACTTGGTGGCGGCGTCGAACAGCGGGTTGGCGCAGCAGATGCAGCGGTAGATGCCCGCGTCCTTGCAGTCCCAGTAGGAGCCGGTGAACGCGCGCTCGGTACCATGCCTGCGCGTGACCTCGTACTGCTCGGCGCTCAACTGGGCGCGCCACTGTTCGTCGGTCTTGCTGATCTTGTCTGTCATGATGGCGCTCTCGTTCCATGGCCGGGCTCGGCACGACGGAAAGGAAAATACGGTGACCCTTGCTTACTGGATGCTGTTCACGAGTGCAATGTTGCCCTATCTGACCGTGGCG
>JBILGF010000437.1:0-3041 GCA_044351195.1 Burkholderiales bacterium | reverse complement strand
CGCCTCGGGCACCAGCGCACGCTCGGGCAGGCCCAGCGCGATCACCTTGATGTTGACCATCTCGATCGGGATCGACGACGGCGAGCGGTGGCCGTAGGTCCGTTCGTACTCCTTCGCGAACGTCTCCTCCAGCACCGGCACGGTGGCCGCATCGAGCGGCGCATCGGGTGCGGGCACCGCGAGTTCATACGACTGTCCCTTGTAGTGCATGTCGGCGAACTTGCGGATGCGGATGCGCTCCGGCGGGAAGCCCTCGGCCTCGAGCTGGGCGCGGCCATGCGCGATCAGCTTGTCCCAGGCGGCGTTGATATCCGCCACGCCCTCGGTCGACAGCACGCGCCGGAAGGTACGCGAGTAGTGGTGCTCGACATCGGCATAGAGCAGCCCGAACGACGAGAACAGGCCGGCCGAAGGCGGCACCACCACCAGCTTCATGCCCAGCGACTGCGCGAGATCCGCGCCGAACAGCGGCCCGTTGCCGCCGAAGGCGAACAGCGAGAAGCCGCGCACGTCGCGGCCACGCTCGACCGACACCGCACGGATCGCACGCATCATGTTCGAGCCGGCAATCTTGAACGCGGCATAGGCCGCATGCTCCGGTGACAACCCGAGCGGCCCGGCCACCTTCTCGGCCACCGCGCTGCGGCTCTTCGAGGCGTCGAGCGACAGTTCGCCCTGCACCAGGTGCTGCGGGTTGATGTAGCCGAGCACCACGTTGCAGTCGGTGATCGTCGGCTCGGTGCCACCCTTACCGTAACAGACCGGCCCGGGGAAGGCGCCCGCGCTGTCCGGCCCGACGCGCACCGCGCCGCCGGCGTCCACCCGAACGATAGAGCCGCCGCCGGCGCCGACCTCCGCCAGGTCGATCGCCGGCACGCGCAGCAGGTAGCCGGAACCGGTGAGCAGCCGTGAGCCGATCATGATGCCGCCGCCGACGCTGTACTCGGTCGCGCGCGATACCTCGCCATCCTCGACGATCGAGGCCTTGGCGGTGGTGCCGCCCATGTCGAAGGTGACGATCTGGGTCAGGCCCAGCTTCTTCGCCAGCGCCTGCGCGCCGACCACGCCGCCGGCCGGACCGGACTCGACGATGTTCACCGGCATCCGGGCGGCTTCGGCATCGGTGATCAGGCCGCCGTTGCTCTGCATCAGCAGCAGCTTCGCATGGATGCCCGAGGCATCGAGGCTCGCACGCAGCGTCTCGAGATAGCGCTTCACGATCGGCAGGATGTAGGCGTTGACCGTGGTGGTCGAGGTGCGCTCGTACTCCTTGATCTCCGGCAACACGTCATGGCTCACGCAGTGCGGCAGGCCGGGCGCGCGCGCTTCGATCACCTGCTTGATCGCATACTCGTGCACCGGGTTCAGGTAGGAATTCTTCAGGCACACGGCGATCGCCTCGACACCCTCGCCCAGCATGCGGTCGACGACCCGCTCGACCTGCGCGAGGTCCAGCGCGATCTCGACTTCGCCCTGTGCATTGATGCGTTCGTCCACCGGCAGCCGAAGGTAGCGCTCGACCAGCGGCTGCGGCTTGTTCCAGACGATGTTGTAGAGATGCGGCCGGCGCAGGTTGCGGATCTCGAGGATGTCGCGGAAGCCCTCGCTGCAGATCAGCCCCGTGAGCACGCCCTTGTGCTCGAGGATCGCGTTCGAGCCGACGGTCGTGCCATGGCGCAGCACGTCGACGTCGCGCCCGACCAGTCCGTGCGCCTTGAACAGGTCGCTCAGGCCCTGGACGATCGCCAGCGCATAGTTGTCCACGCTGGACGAGATCTTCTTGGTCAGCAGCCGGCCGTCCTCGGACAGGAACACGATGTCGGTGAAGGTGCCGCCGATGTCGACGCCGACACGGTAGGTGGGGTTGTGCGGAAGGGAGTCGCTCATTTCTTCGCTGCCTCGATCGCGCGGATGTCGGTGCCGTCGAAGTCCGCCGGCCATGCGTGGGTGACGAAGGGCAGCGCAGCGCCGCCGCGCGCCTGGCGTGCAGACTCGCGCAACGCATGCGTCGCCGCCTCGTCGACCACCCAGGCCTTGCGATCGATGACCACGCCGTACTGCGCGCGCGCGAGTTCGTCCGACAGCAGTTCGTTGCGCACGTCGCGCAGCACGCGCGCCGGATCTCGTTCGAGCGGATCGCCCCAGCCGCCACCGCCGGCGAGCACCGTGCGGAACACGTCACCGCGGTGGATGGAGCGGGTGAACTTGCCGGTCAGTGGCTCTTCCTGGGGCGTGCCCGGGTTGAGCACGTTCTCGGACGGCCGGCCCGGCTGGCCACCGTACAGGCCGAACGCCGGGAAGCGCTTGCGGTCGGCGCGCACCGACAGCACCGCCTCGCCTTCCAGGAACCGGTAGTCGCGCTTGTACGGCGCGCCGCCACGGTACTTGCCCGGGCCGAACTTGTCCGGTACGAACTCGTAGGACAGGAACTGGATCGGGTATTCGGCCTCGATCGACTCCACCGCATGCGAGGCCATGTTGCCCTTGATGTGCGACAGCCCGTCATGGCCGTCGTCGAACGCACGCGCGCCCCACGAACCACAGGTGAAGTCGACATAGATGAACGACTTGCGGTCGCGGTAGTAGCCGCCGATCGACACGTTGGTGTTGCCCCCATCGGAGGCGGTCATGCCGTTGTCGGGCAGCATCTGGGCGAGCGCACCGAAGGTGGCATCGGTCATCCGGAAGCCGGTCATCGCGCGCGCCGCGCAGGCCCCCGGCATGATCACGTTGGCGATCGTGCCCTCGGGCGCGATGACCTTGATCGGACGCGAGGCGCCCTCGGCGTTCGGGATGTCCAGCGGCAGGATCGCGCGCACTGCGGTCCACGCGGAGCCGCAGCTGTAGCTGTAGGTGGAGTTGATCGCGGCTGGAGCCGGTGTAGTCGACTTCCATCTCGTCGCCGTGCTTCCTTACCGTCACGAACAGGCGGATCGGCTTGTCACGGTCGACACCATCGTCGTCGATCCAGTCCTCGAAGCTCCACTCGCCATCGGGCAGCTTCTCGATCGCCGCGCGGGTGACGCGTTCGGCATGGATGT
>JBILGF010000269.1:0-4998 GCA_044351195.1 Burkholderiales bacterium | reverse complement strand
GAGCATTTCCGCGACCAGGGTCTGCAGGTACTGCTGATCATGGATTCGCTCACCCGCTATGCGATGGCCCAGCGCGAGATCGCACTGGCGATCGGCGAGCCGCCGGCGACCCGCGGCTATCCGCCTTCGGTGTTCGCGAAGCTGCCGCAACTGGTCGAACGCGCCGGCAACGGCCGCGCCGGCGGCGGATCGATCACGGCGTTCTACACCGTGCTCGCCGAGGGGGATGATCAGCAGGATCCGATCGCGGATGCGGCGCGCGCGATCCTCGACGGTCACATCGTGCTGTCACGCGCGCTCGCCGACCAGGGGCACTATCCGGCAATCGACATCGAGGCATCGATCAGCCGGGTGATGAGCGAACTGGTATCGGTGGAGGAGTTCGCTCGAATCCGGCGGTTCAAGTACTACTACTCGCGCTACCAGCGCAGCCGCGACCTGATCAGCGTGGGTGCCTATGTGCGCGGTGGTGACCGTGAACTGGACGAGGCGGTTGCGCGCTATCCCGAACTCGAACGCTTCCTGCAGCAGGGGCAGTACGAGCGTGCGGACCATGCACGGTCGAGCGCCGACCTGGCCGCGCTGTTCGTATCATGAGCCGCCGTTTTCCCCTGCAGTCGCTGGTCGACCTGTCGGCAGACCGGGTGGATGCAGCCGAGCGGCGGTTGCAGGCCCTGCACGCCGACCGGCGCCATGCACAGGAGAAGCTGGACCAGGTCGAGGCCTACCGGGTGGAATACCGCGAGCGGCTGCAGCGCTCGCTTGCACAGGGCATGAGCGTGACGCAGGTGCGCGATTTCCATGCCTTTCTTTCCCGCCTGGACGAGGCCTGCAGGCAGCAGGCTGCGGAAGTGGCGCTGCGCGAGGCGGCGCATGCAGCCGGCCAGAACGAGTGGCTGGAACAGCGCAGGCGCAAGAGCGCGTTCGATGCCTTGTCGACCCGGCACCGGCAGTCGGAGAACATGCGCGAGGCGAAACGTGAGCAGCGCCTGCAGGATGACCATGCGCAGGCCATGGTGCGCGCGGCGAAAGGCGAATAGGCGAATAGGCAAATAGGCTAACAGGCAAACCGGCTGATCGCGGTGCGGCCGATCAGCCGGATGCCGGTTGGCATGGGGATTGCAGAGAGGTGTGTCATCGATCCGGAATCCCGAGGCCATGCCGTGAATGCACCTGCTCAGGCAGTACCTGCTGCCAACCCCATCCTGTCCCTGAATCCGGGATACGGCGCTCTTGACGCTGCGCCTGGCACGGGCGGCGATGCAGTCCCGCAGGGGGGATTCCAGGAGGTACTCGAACAGCACCTGCGTTCGGCTGCGGCTGGGTCTGACGACGCGGCAGTGCTCGCATCGGCTGGCGAGGCGACACTGTCCGATCCCGTGGTGTCGATCCAGCTTGCTGATTCCAGTGGGTTTTCCGGCGACACGACGGCAGCCTTCCTGGCGCTGCAGGCAATACCGGCGATGCGAGCTGGAAGTGCCGCGACCGTGGCCGGGGGAGACGCCGTACAAGGCGCCGCCATGCCCCGGTTGCAGGCCATGGCGCGCAACCCGGCTGCGGGTGCTGCACCGATGCCTGCGGATGGGCTGCGTCCCGATGCCGGGGCTGGCGGCATGGACATGGCAGGCCGAGCGGCGCAGGCGGCAGATGCGCAGGCGGCAATGGATGCCGTGTCCGGCAGGCGGTTGCCGCAGGGTGCCGCAGACTCGCCGGTCGCGTTTCGCGCGCCAGTGGCAGAGGCGGCGGCCCTGCGCAGCGGCGCGGAAGCCGTCCGTCTGCTGCAGGCAGCGGGCCCTGCCGTGCCGGAGCCCGGTGGCCTCGCGCCCGCAAACGCGCAGTCGCAAGCCGTGCCGGCTCCGGCAGACGCCCGCCCGACAGTGACCCAGGTTCCCACGCCGTTCGGGCGTCCCGAGTGGGCCAGCGCCATGAACGAACGGGTGAACTGGCTGGTGGGGCAGCGGGTACAGTCAGCCGAAATCCAGATGAACCCGCCGCAGCTCGGTCCGGTCGAGGTACGGATCACGATCCAGAACGACCAGGCAAGCCTGTACTTCTCGTCGCAGCACGCGGCGGTGCGCGAGGCCATCGTGGCCGCGCTGCCCCGGCTGAACGAGATGCTGGCACAGGGTGGGCTGTCGCTCGGCCAGACCTCGGTGGGAGCGGAGTCGTTCGCCGGCCAGCAGCAGGCGTCACGCGACGGCGGTGGCGGTCGCCCGGAGGCGCAGGTCTCCGGCCGGCTCGCCGGGCAGGTGTCCGGTGCGCCAGCCCACGGCGTGTCGATCCTGCCTGGCAGCGGCCTCGGGATCGACATGTTCGTCTGACAGACGTGCTAGCCGAGCCCGAAAACCACGTTTGGCTCGGTGGTTATTGCGCTCTCGTCATCCTGCACATAAACTCTGCACGCAAAGACATTGTTTTCTAGCGCATTTCCTACTGAAACCTACAGTAGAAGCAGAGTACGAGGCAGGCGATGGCGAAGGCAGCGGCGAAAGCCGAGACAGCGGTTCCCGTTGACGGTGGCGCCAGCAAGGGCAAGGGGAAGCTGTTCCTGATCATCGGCCTGGTCGTGCTGCTGGCTGCAGCGGGCGGGGCGGGCTGGTTCTTCCTGCAAGGCAAGCAGGCCGATGAGACCGGTGCCGAGGCGAAGCCCAGGCCGGCCGCCGAGCCGATATTCGAAAAACTGGAGCCGTTCGTGGTCAACCTCGCCGACCGGGGGCGCTACCTGCAGGTGGCGATGGAGCTCAAGGTCAGTGACACGAAGATCGGCGAGCAGATCAAGAAGCGCCTGCCCGAGATCCGCAATGGCATCCTGCTCGTGCTCTCCGGCAAGCGGGCCGAGGAGGTGACCAGCGCCGAAGGCAAGCTGCGGCTCCAGCTCGAGATCCGCCAGGCGGCAAACCGTTCTCTGGGCATCGATTTCGATCTGCCGCCGGTGTCGAAGGGGTTCCCCGAGGGGACCGAGCCGGAAGTGATCGAACAGGCGAAGGCCGAGTTCGATCGCTTGTCCGAAGCCGCCAGGGCGTCGATCGCGAAAGTCGACGGCACCGGCGTCACCGACGTGCTGTTCACGTCCTTCGTGATCCAGTAGGCGAGCCTTCCGTGCTGTCCCGGTTTCCGCGTCCCCGCGTCCCCACGTCCCTGAATCGACGGTAGATAAACGCCCCGCCGCCCATGGCCGAAGACATACTCTCCCAGGACGAAGTCGACGCGCTGCTGCGCGGGGTATCCGGCGATGCGGACGACCCGATGTCCGACCAGGACTCGGCAGATGGCGTGCGGCCCTACGACATCGGCCGCCAGGAACGCATCGTGCGTGGGCGCATGCCCACGCTGGAGCTCATCAACGAACGCTTCGCACGGCTGCTGCGCATTTCGCTCTACAGCCTCCTGCGCCGCTCGCCCGAAATCTCGGTCGGTCCGGTACGCGTGATCAAGTACAGCGACTTCACCCGCAATCTTCCGGTGCCGACGAATCTGAACCTGGTGCACGCAAAGCCGCTGCGTGGCACCGCGCTGTTCGTCTTCGACCCGAGTCTGGTGTTCCAGATCATCGATTGCCTGTTCGGCGGCAGCGGCAAGATCCATACGCGCGTCGAGGGCCGCGATTTCACGGCGACCGAACTGCGCATCATCCAGAGCGTGCTCAGGCTGGCCTTCGCCGACCTCGAGAAATCGTGGCAGCCGGTGCATCCCCTCACGTTCGAGTATGTACGCTCGGAGATGAACACGCAGTTCGCCAACATCGCCACCCCGACCGAAGTGGTGGTGGTCTGCACCTTCTCCATCGACCTGGGCTCGGGTGGTGGCGAATTCAACGTATGCATGCCCTATGCTATGCTGGAGCCGCTTCGCGACATCATCTACAGCGGCATGCAGACCGACCGCAGCGAGTCGGATGCGCGCTGGATCACGATGCTGACGCGCCAGATCCAGAATGCGGAGGTCGACCTCGTTGCAAATCTCGGTACAGCCACGGTGACGTTGCGCGACCTGATGCAACTCGAGGTCGGGGACGTGATCGGCCTGAACATGCCCGAGTCCGTCGTCGCCGACGTCGACGGCATTCCGGTGCTCGACTGCGCGTACGGCGTGACCGATGGCAAGTACGCGTTGAAGGTCAACCGCTTCGTCAATGCGCCGGAGGCGGTGACGGACGCACGGGGTGGTCGCGGTGGCTGAGTCCGGTGCTGATTCCGCAGCCGCCGCCGGCGATGACATCAGCGCCGACGACTGGGCTGCCGCGCTGGCCGAACAGGAGGCCAGCGGGGCAGGTGACGCCCAGCCGGCCGCGTTCGCACAACTCAGGAACGAAGCGACCAACGGGCCGCCGGGCAACCTCGACCTGATCCTCGACATCCCGGTGACGATCACCGTGGAACTCGGGCGCACCAAGATCCAGATCCGCAACCTGCTGCAGCTGGCGCAGGGGTCGGTGATCGAACTCGACGGCATGGCCGGCGAGCCGATGACCGTGCTGGTCAATGGCTGCCTGATCGCGCAGGGCGAAGTGGTGGTGGTGAACGAAAAGTTCGGCATCCGCCTTACCGACATCATCACGCCCGAAGAGCGTCTGCGGCGCCTGAACCGATGAAGCTGGCGCGCGCGCTGTCCGGCATTGCGCTCGGCTGGGCGAGCGTCGCTGCGCATGCGGCTGAGGCGCTGCCACCGTCCCCGGTGAGTTTCTCGGGCCTGCTGCAGGTCCTGTTCGGGCTGGCGCTGGTGGTCGCCGCGATCCTGGCTACCGGCTGGGTGTTGCGCCGGTTCGGTCCGGTGCAGAGCGCGGGCGGATTGCTCCGGGTCGTCGGTGGCGTGATGGTCGGTCCGCGCGAGCGGCTGGTAGTGGTCGAAGTCGGCGAGCAATGGCTGATCGTTGGCGTGGCTGCCGGCAGCGTGAACCTGCTGCATGCCCTGCCCAAAGGCGCCGGCGGCACTGGCGCGCCCGTGCCGCCGGGCGCAGGGGCTCCCGATGCGGCCTGGCTCAGGCGTCTGCTGGCTGGC
>JBILGF010000135.1:0-7421 GCA_044351195.1 Burkholderiales bacterium | reverse complement strand
GCGCGCCTGCTGCGCGAGGCGCCTGCGGCGGCGCTGTGGCCGGGGCTCGCCGGCCAGCTGCCGTTTGCCGCGTGTGCCCTGCTGCCGCTGGCCACCGACCCGGCCTGGCATCCGCTGCTGCAGCGGGCGCTGGTGGCCTATGGCGCGGTGATCCTGGCGTTCGTGGGTGCCGTCCACTGGGGGATCGGTCTGGTTGCTTCGCGCGACGATGCGGGGAAGATCGCCGCTACCGCACCAGCGGCCGCCATCGCAGGCAGGTTCGCATGGTCGGTCGTTCCTGCCCTGTGGGGCTGGCTTGCGATGTTTCCGTCATTCGTCGCCGCGCTCGCCATGCTGGGCATCGGCTTCATCGTGCAGCTTGCCGTGGACTGGCGCATCGCCGGGGTATTCCGCCTGCCTGCGTGGTACCTTGCGCTACGTCTGGTCTTGACCTCGGGTGTGCTGCTGGCGTTGCTGCTGGCATCTCTTGCCACCGCAGTCCTCGCCTGAGCCCGGAGTGCTCGTGCAGAAGCCTCCGCATTCCCCGTTCCACGCCACCTCCGGACGCAGGCCGCCATGCTGAATCCCCCGATCAACGACTGGAAAGGCAAGCGGGTCTGGCTGATCGGCGCCAGCAGTGGCATCGGGCTGGCGCTGGCCAGGACCCTGATCGCCAGGGGTGCGAAGGTCGCCGTATCCGCGCGCAACGCCGACGCGCTGCATGAACTGGCCGCAGGCACCCGGCCCGCCAGCGTACTGCCGCTGCCGCTCGATGCAACCTGCATCGACCAGCTGCAGGGTGCGCTGC
This sequence comes from Burkholderiales bacterium, assembly GCA_044351195.1. Taxonomy (GTDB): domain Bacteria; phylum Pseudomonadota; class Gammaproteobacteria; order Burkholderiales; family CAIKXV01; genus CAIKXV01. Next base: position 6,634 of record JBILGF010000135.1, on the reverse strand, counting down.
GCGAGATGATCGATGCCTGGGGTGGCGTGGATATCGCGCTGTTCCTGCAGGGCACGCACGAGCCGGTGCGGGCCTGGACGCTCGACTCCGGGGTCGCGCACCGGATGGTGGAAACCAACCTTCTGTCGGTGCTCGATTCGCTGGCCGTGGTGCTGCCGCAGATGCTGCGCCAGGGCAGCGGTGGCATCGCGATCTGCTCGTCGGTCGCGGGCTACCGCGGGCTGCCCACCAGCCTGGTCTACGGAGCGACCAAGGCCGCCCTGATCAACCTGGCCGAGACGCTCTACATGGATCTGTCCCCGCGCGGGATCGCCGTCTGGATCGTCAATCCGGGCTTCGTCAAGACCCCGCTGACCGACCGCAACGAGTTCCGCATGCCGGCGCTGATCAGCCCCGAGGAGGCCGCAGCGCAGATCGTCGCTGGCCTGGCCAGCGGTCGTTTCGAGATCCACTTCCCGAAACGGTTCACGCGCTGGCTCCGGCTGCTGCGGCTGCTGCCCTACGGGCTGTATTTCCGGCTCGTGCGGCGCGCCACCGGATTGTGAACGCGATGGAGTCTTCGCCGCGCGCGGCAGCCGGGGCAGGAACGACCGTCCCGATGGCGACCGCCGACACCCGCGCGGCACTCGCGCGGCTCGAGGCGCTCTACACGGGGCTCACGCCGCAGGGCACCGCTGCGCTGCGCGCCGCCTACGCCACCGACGCTTACTTCAAGGACCCGTTCAACGAAGTGACGGGTGCTGCAGCCATCGAACACATCTTCTCGCACATGTTCGAGCAGCTCGAGTCACCACGGTTCGTGATCCTCGATCGAGCGGTCGATGGCGATACCGCCTGGCTCACCTGGGACCTCGAATACCGATTGAAGCCGGGGCAGCCACTGCGCGTCATCCACGGTGCTTCCCGGTTGCGATTCGATGTCGAAGGCCGCGTCTGCCACCACCGCGACTACTGGGACGCTGCCGGGGAACTGTACGAGTCACTGCCCGTGCTCGGCAGCGTGCTGCGCATGATCAGGCGCAGGCTGCGTGCCGGCTGAGGGAGGCCGCTCTGCCGGTCACTGCGGCGGCTGCGCAGCCGGTTCCACCGGTGGCCGCTTGATCAGTTCGAACACGCGGACCACGCGCACGACGCTGCTGGTGGTGCGGGCGATCTCGGAGGCCTGGTCGGCTTCGGCGGCGGTGACCAGCCCCATCAGGTAGACCACCCCGGCCTCGGTGACCACCTTCACGTGGTTGGCCTGCACGCGAGGCGCCTTGCCGCGGGTCTGGTTGTCGACCAGCAGGGCCTTGACGCGGCCCGTGATGAACGCGTCGTTGCTGCGCGAACCGAGGCTGCTGGGGGCCGATACCTTCATCTCGTTCTGCACGTGGCGCACGTTGGATTGCGCGCGCACCAGCGCTTCGATGCCGTCGCGCACCTGCCCGGTGGTGGCTTCCCCGGTGATCAGCACGACGCGGTTGTACGAAGTGACGTTGGTGTGGGCAACCTTGCTGAACTTCGTGCTGATGTCGTTGGCCAGGCGCAGCTCGATGTTCTGGTCGTCGACCACGTTCCCGGTCGTGCGCCGGTCGTCCGCGACCAGCACGCCGGTGGCGACACCGCCGATGACCAGCGGCACGCAGCCACTGGAGACGAGACCCGAAAGTGCGATGGTCAGTGCAGCCATGCGACGATTCATTGCGACTCCCTGGGGAACATGATCCGGTCAATCGTGTCGCAGATGCAGTGCAACGCGAGTATGTGGACTTCCTGCACGTGCGCCGTGCTCGGATGCGCGACGCGCAACTCGACGTCGTCCCCGCGCAGCCCGCGCCCGATGCTGCCGCCATCGCGCCCGGTCAGTGCGACGACCCGCATGCCGGCGCTGTGAGCGGCGTCGATCGCGGCCATCACGTTCGGCGAATTGCCCGAGGTGGATATGGCCAGCAGCACGTCGCCGCTGCGCCCGAGGGCCTGAACCTGCTTGGAGAAGACCTGGCGATAGTCGTAGTCGTTGGCAATCGAGGTGAGCGTCGAGCTGTCGGTGGTGAGCGCGATGGCGGCCAGTGGCGGGCGCTCGCATTCGAACCGGTTCAGGAGTTCGGCGGAGAAGTGCTGTGCATCCGCGGCCGAACCGCCATTGCCGCAGGCGAGCACGCGACCGCCGGCGACCAGTGTGGCGGCCATCATCGTGCCGGCGGCCAGGATGGGGCCGGCGAGCGCCGGTGCCATCTCGCGCTTCAGTCGTGCGCTTTCCTCGAAGCGCAGGGCGATACGATCGAGCAGTTGCGTGGAGTCCATCCCCCCATTCTACGACGCAACCCGTGTGCCGGCATCGTGGTCGTGGCGGAACCGCGCAAGTCCACTGCGTGGCCGTCAGCCGCCGGGCTGGAATGCGTCGCGGATCCACTCCAGCCGGCCCGCTTCGATCAGTACCACGTCGAACCGGCAGGGCAGGTGCGTGCAGCGCATCACCTGGCGGTAGAACTCGGCGGCGCGCACAAGCCGCAGCTGCTTGGCGGGCGTGATGCTTGCAGCGGCACCGCCGAACGCCGACGAGGCGCGCCGGCGCACTTCGACGAACACCAGCGACCCGTCCGGATCGTGCGCGACGATGTCCAGCTCGCCTGCCCGGCAGCGCCAGTTGCGCGACACCAACCGCAGCCCGGCCTGAGTGAGGTGGGCACAGGCCAGCGCCTCCCCTTCGGCCCCGGCGGCCTGCCGCGTCGTTCGCGCCATCGCCCGGCGCTATCTGCGTTCCGGGCTGACCACCAGCTGCCCCTGCCAGACCTGCGCCGGGACCGGCTCGCGTACCAGCCAGTTGCCACGCTCGAGCGTGATGCGCCCGGTGACGCCGTCGAGCGAGAGGCCAGGCTGGATTCCGCGTTCGATCGCAAGCTCGGCCAGACGGTAGGCATCGATACCCAGGGCGTACAGGCGCTCGCTCTCGGGCGGCAAGGCCGGCTGGCTGCGGGGGAACACCATCACCGCAGCATGGTCGGGCTCGAGCAGCCAGGGCATGTCGAGCAGCCGGGTACCGTTGAGGTCGAGGTTGGCGTTGGGGTCGATCGGGCCCGACCACAGCTGCGAGGTGGCATAGGTCGGCAGCTGGGTATCGAGGAAGGGACGCACGGTACGGGCCGTCGCCAGGTCGGCGGCAATGAACACCATGTCTGCCCCGACGCTGGTGGTCGCGGCACGCAGGCGGTTCATCGCGCCGACATCGGTCACCGCGGCATGCTGGGCAACGATGCTGCCGCCGTTCTCCGAAAAGGATTCGATGAAGGCCTGCTGGAGCCGGCGCGAGAACGGGTTCGGCTGGGTCAGGACCAGCGCACGTCTGCGTCCGTCGCGCAGTGCGAGCCGTGCGACCTGGCGGGCTTCGGCTTCGGTGGACAGGCCGAACAGGAACAGGTTGGGCGCGATGCGGGTATCGCCGTCCGCGATGTTCAGTGCCAGCGTGGTCACGCCGACCGGTGCCGACTGTGCCAGCCCGTTGGCGAGCGCGGTGACCTGGTCGCGGATCAGTGGCCCGACGATGGCCTGCGCGCCTGCGGCCAGCGCCCGGTTGTAGCTGGAGACCACGTCGCCGGGCTGGTCGCCGATCGGGACGAAGCGCAGGTCCATCCTGCCCTTGGCGGGCGATTGAGACCACGCCGCGGTAATGCCGGCGCGCACATGTGCAGCCGCGCGACCGAAGGTGGGCGAGTCGAGTGGCAGCATCACCGCGAGTACGCGCCTGTCGGATACGGGCGCAAGCGGCACCGGGACGGGGAGGGCGGCGGGCACGGCCAGGGGCGCGGGCCGGGTCGAAGCGCCAGTCGAGGGTATCGTGCCCGCATTACCCTGCACGGGGGGCGCGCCGATACCACCGGGCGCCGGCGCCTGGGCCGCCGCCGTCATCAAGGTCGCGGGGATCAGCACGGCCAGCGCAAGCACGCTGGTCACCAGCGTGCGGATGCCCCAGACTTGGCGGCGCAATGCGAGGGCTACGACATGCGTCATGAGGGGGAAGGACCGGCCAAACCGGCCACGGGGTCGACTGGGTTGTATGTGGTGGCCACGCCCATCGGCAACCTGGGCGACCTGTCGCCGAGGGCGCGATCGATCCTCGAGGCAGCCGACTGGATAGCCGCCGAGGATACGCGAGTGACGCGCAAGCTGTTCTCCGCCGGCACACCGGCACCGCGCGGCCGCATGCTGGCGCTTCATGCGCACAATGAACACGCTCAGGCCGAGCGCATCGTCGACCTGCTGCGTGGCGGGGCCACGGTTGCGCTGGTGAGCGACGCCGGAACCCCGGCGATCAGTGATCCGGGCTCCGTGGTCGTTCGTGCGGTGCGCCTTGCCGGGCTGCCGGTGTTCGCAGTGCCTGGCCCGAATGCCGCGATCGCGGCATTGTCGGTGAGCGGTCTCTCGCCCCCCGCGTTCATGTTCTGCGGCTTTCTCCCGGCTACCCGGGAGCGGCGCCGCGCAGCCCTTGAAGCGGTGCGGCAGGTCCCGGCTGCGCTGGTGTTCTATGAATCGCCGCACCGTGTTGTCGAATCGGTCGCCGACCTGTGCGCCGTCCTCGGAGGGGCGCGCACGCTGGTGATCGCCCGCGAGCTGACGAAACTCTTCGAGTCGGTGCATGCATGCCCGCTGTCCGATGCCACCGGCTGGCTTGATGCGGATCCGGACAACCGCCGCGGCGAGTTCGTGCTGGTCGTCGATGCGCCGGCAGAGGCGCCGCCAGTGGGCGATGCCGAGGCCGAGCGCGTGCTGGCGGCGCTGCTGGTCGAACTGCCCGTGAGCCGTGCCGCCCATGTCGCGGCGAGGCTGTGCGGCGTGCCGCGCGAGCATGCATACAGGCTCGCGCTTGCAATGAAGAGCCGCTAAGCTCACGGCACGAAGAAACGTCCCTCATGAAGGATGCCGCCTTGAACGATTCCGTTGCCGCTGTTGCATCGACCGCGACTGCCGGGCAGTCGATCGACCACCTGCACCTGCGCGACGGCGAGTACCTGTCCTGCGTGCTGCCCTACACGGTGCGCCAGTTCGAGCGCGCGATCGTGATGCCCAACCTGCGTCCACCGGTCACCACCACCGCGCAGGCCATCGCGTATCGTGAGCGCATCCTTGCAGCGCTGCCTGCGGGCAGCCGCTTCGAGCCGCTGATGACGCTGTACCTGACCGACCGCACGAGCGCGGCCGAGATCGAGGCCGCGGTGGCTTCGGGCATCGTCAAGGCGGTGAAGTACTACCCAGCCGGCGCGACCACCAATTCCGATTCCGGCGTCACCCATGTCGACCGTGCGCGCCCGGCGCTCGAGGCGATGCAGCGCCTCGGGCTGCCACTGCTGGTGCACGGCGAGGTCACCGACCAGAGCGTCGACCTGTTCGACCGCGAACTCGCGTTCATCGAGCGCACGCTCGCGCCGCTGGTGCGCGACATGCCCGGCCTGCGCGTGGGGATGGACCACATCACCACGCGCGATGCCGTGGCCTTCGTCGAGTCCTGCGGCCCGCAGGTCGCGGCGACGCTGACCCCGCATCACCTGCTGATGAACCGCAACGCGTTGTTCGTCGGCGGCATCCGGCCGCACTACTACTGCCTGCCGGTGCTCAAGCGCGAAGTGCATCGCCAGGCGCTGATGGACGCGGCTGCATCGGGCAACCCGAAGTTCTTCCTGGGCACCGACAGCGCGCCGCATGCGCGGCACACGAAAGAGACCGACTGCGGCTGCGCCGGATGCTTCAATGCGCATGCTGCGCTCGAACTGTACGCCGAGGCGTTCGACCGGGCCGGTGCGCTCGACCGTTTCGAAGCCTTCGCGAGCTTCCACGGCCCCGATTTCTACGGCCTGCCGCGCAACAGCGGCAAGCGGGTGCTGGTTCGCGAACCCTGGGATGCCCCGGCGCACTATCCGTATGGTGCCGACACGCTGGTGCCACTGCGCGCGGGCGAGCCGTTGCAGTGGCGGCTGGTCGAGGGCGGCTGAAGCGAAGTTCGCCGAAACATCCGGACGCAGGCGCGCGTTGGGCTACACTCGACCCGCGTGAAGCCAGCCAGACAGTCGCCGTACCGCTCGTCGGTGCGGAGGAAAGTCCGGGCTCCACAGAGCAGGATGCCGGCTAACGGCCGGGCGCAGCAAGCGGTGGTGAAAGCCATCGCCCAAGGCGACGGAAAGTGCCACAGAGAACAGACCGCCGATGGCCGAAAGGCACAGGCAAGGGTGAAACGGTGCGGTAAGAGCGCACCGCGGTCGCGGCAACGCGAACGGCACGGCAAACCCCATCCGGAGCAAGACCAAATAGGGGGGCATTGGCGCTGCTCGCGTTGCCCCCGGGTAGGTCGCTCGAGCCGTCGGGTAACCGGCGGCCCAGATGAATGACTGTCCTCGACAGAACCCGGCTTATCGGCCGACTTCACGCACCCCTATCCTGCCGTTCGCCGACCGATCCTCACGGGAATCCGTCGGCGGTTCCGTGTCCGGTTCGCCCGCACCGAGGCCCGGGTCGTCGAGCGTTGGCGCCGGGGCTCGGATGATGCATGCCAGGTTTGACCCCTGCGTCCGGACCTGCATCCGCCAGCACACGATGCCGATCCGACTGTCGGCGGCCGAACGACATGCCGCGAACTTAAGGTAGTACCTTCAGTTCGGTCGTTACC
>JBILGF010000121.1:0-7899 GCA_044351195.1 Burkholderiales bacterium | reverse complement strand
CTCTCATTTCATTCGAGTAACCGGACTATCGCACTCGCCGCCGGCTGAAACTTAAGTCCTTGTTCGCAGACGAAAAATCGCGTTTGCGCCCGTTGACCCGCAGAAAGAATAGGGTTAACGTGGGATTTGGTGGAAAGAAGTGGTGATTTAGGGAGATTCCAGGCTTGGCCTGGCTGCTACCCGTCCCACCCGCTTTCCTTTCGACAAAGGCAGGGCCGACGGGTCCAGGGGAGTCCGGGTGTTCCGAGGCGTCGCACAGCTCAGCATGGACGGCAAGGGCCGGCTGGCGATCCCGACGAAGTATCGTGATGCGCTGCTTGTGCAGGGCGACGGGCGCCTCGTGGTCACGGCCGACCCCAGCCGTTGCCTGCTGTTGTACACGCTGCCCGAATGGGAACCGATCTACGACCAGCTGATGAAGCTGCCGAGCTTCGACGACCGCGTGCGCGGACTGCAGCGCCTGATCGGTGGTTATGCCGACGATGTCGAGATGGATTCCCAGGGCCGCATCCTGATCGGCCCCGCGCTGCGCGAGTTCGCTTCGCTCTCCCGTGCGGCGACGCTGGTCGGCCAGGGGCGGAAGTTCGAGATCTGGGACAGCGGGCGCTGGAGCGAGCAGAGCGCGCGCGTTTCGGGTTTCCCCGGGGGTGACATGCCGCCAGGACTGGAGGGGTTTTCGCTGTGAGCGACGGATCGCAGCACGCGCCCGTGCTGCTCAAGGCCGCGATCGAGGCGCTGGCGGTGAGACAGGGCGGCACCTACGTGGACGGGACGTTCGGACGCGGTGGCCACAGTCGCGCGTTGCTCGAGCGCATGGATGCGCAAGGCCGGCTGTTTGCATTCGATCAGGATCCCGAGGCGGTCGAACATGCGCGCGGCATCGACGATGCGCGATTCCGGATCGAGCACGCGAGCTTCGACACCATCGACGAGCGCCTGCGCGCGCGCGGCATCGAAGGGGTCGACGGCATCCTGCTCGACCTGGGTGTGTCCTCGCCCCAGCTGGATACCGCCGCGCGGGGTTTCAGCTTCAGGCACGACGGTCCGCTCGACATGCGGATGGATACCACACAGGGCGAAACGGCCAGCGCATGGCTGGCGCGCGCAAGTGAACGCGAGATCCGCGAGGTGATCAGGGACTATGGCGAAGAACGGTATGCTCAATCGATTGCAGGAGCGATTGTTGCGGCAAGAGCGCAGCAGCCGATCACCCGCACACGTCAGCTTGCCGCACTCGTGGCGTCTGCGGTCCGCACGCGGGAGCCTGACAAGGACCCGGCGACACGCACCTTTCAGGCTCTACGGATTCACGTCAATCAAGAGCTTGCGCGGCTCGAGATAGCCCTGCCGAAATGCATCGACGTGCTCAACCCTCGCGGGCGCCTCGTCGTGATCAGCTTCCATTCGCTGGAAGACCGCATCGTGAAGCATGCGATGCGGGCGGCTGCGCAACCGGCGCAGCCACCCCTGCGCCTGCCGCTGCGCGCATCCGAGATGCCGGCGCCGCTGGTCGGGCGCCCCGCGCGTGCGTCGCGCCCGGATGCGGCCGAGGTATCGGGCAATCCGCGCGCGCGCAGTGCGGTGATGCGCTGGGTCGAGCGCCTGTCTGCCGCGGCACCTGCCGGCGGCCCCGGACACTGAGCGTACGATGACCCGCGTCAACCTGATCCTGCTCGCATTGCTCATTGCCTCGGCGCTGGGCACGGTTGCGTCCCAGCACGAGGCGCGCCGGCTGTTCTCTGCGCTGGAGCGCGAGCAGGCCACCCAGCGGCGGCTCGACACCGAGTTCCGCCAGTTGCAGCTCGAGCAGAGTACCTGGGCGATGCATGCGCGAATCGAGAAGGTCGCGCTGACGCAGCTGAAGATGCAGATGCCGCTGCCTGCGAAGGTGCAGGTGGTTGCCCGCAGCGAGCCCGGAATTGCAGCCCCGCCGACGGCTGCGGCCCCAGCGGTCGTGCCCGCCGGGGCGGACAAGCCTGCCCCCCGTCCGGCGCAAGGCGGTGTGCGGTGAGCGTCGCGCGCGCCTCGTCGGTGCCGCCGGTCGCGCTCAGGTTGCCGCGCTGGCGTGCCCGTTTTCTGTTCGGCTGCACGATGGCAGCCTTCGCGATCATGCTCGGGCGTGCCTTTTTCCTGCAGGGCATGCACGATGATTTCCTGCAGGCTCGCGGTGAAGCGCGTTTCATGCGGGTGATCGAGATCGCCGCCAACCGGGGCGTGATCACCGATCGGGACGGCGAGCCACTGGCGGTGTCCACCCCGGTGGAGTCGGTGCAGGCGAGCCGCGATGAAGTTCGCATGACCGATGCCCAGGCAGTGGCGCTGGCCAGGGTGCTGCAGATGGATGTCGAGGCGCTGCGCAAGCGGCTGACCGAAGGCAGCCGCGACGTCGTGTTCCTGAAGCGCCAGCTTCCGCCGGACCAGGCGGCGCGCGTGCTGCAGTTGCGGATTCCGGGCGTGCTGCTGCAGCGCGAGTACCGCCGCTACTACCCGGCGGGCGAGGTGGCTTCGCACCTGGTCGGTTTCAACAACGTCGACGACAACGGGCAGGAGGGCGTCGAGCTTGCCTACCAGGAGTGGCTTGCGGGCAAGCCGGGCAGTCGCCGGGTGATCAAGGACAAGCGCGGGCAGATCGTCGAGGACATCGAAAGCCTTCGTGTGCCGCAGCAGGGACGCGACCTCGCGCTGTCCATCGACCGCAAGATCCAGTATCTCGCCTACCGCGAACTGAAGGCTGCAGTCGAGCAGCACAAGGCGAAGGCCGGCAGCGCGGTGGTGATCGACGTGCAGACCGGCGAAGTGCTGGCGCTCGTCAACCTGCCGGCGTTCAACCCGAACAACCGCGGCAAGCTCACTGGCCAGCAGACGCGCAACCGCGCGATCATCGACCTGTACGAGCCCGGTTCGACGATGAAGGCGTTCACCATCGCCGCCGGCCTCGAGGCCGGTATCGTGCGTCCCGAAAGCATCATCCAGACCGGACCGGGTTCCCTCACCATCGGGCCGAACACGATCCGCGACGTCAATCCGCTGGGGGCGCTCAGCGTGACGCAGGTCCTGCAGAAATCCTCCAACGTCGGGTCGGCGCGGATCGCCCTGCAGTTGCCGCCGGCCACCCTGTGGCAGTCGTTCAGCGACGCCGGCTTCGGGCTGCCGACCCGGGTCGGTTTCCCGGGCGAAGGTCATGGCCGGCTGCGCGCGCCCAACACCTGGCGGCCGATCGAGCAGGCGACGATGTCCTACGGACACGGGCTGTCGGTCACCCTGCTGCAGATCGCACGGGCCTATTCGATCTTCGCCACCGACGGAGAGATGCGTCCGATCTCGATCGTGCGGGTAGACAGCCCGCCGCCGGCCATTCGCGTGATCTCCGCCGAGACTGCGCGCGCGGTACGGCACATGCTCGAACTGGCGACTGGCCCAGGTGGGACTGCACCGCGCGCGCAGGTTGCCGGTTACCGGGTCGGCGGCAAGACCGGTACCGCGCGCAAGATCGAGAACGGCGTGTACGTGCAGCGCCATGTCGCGTCTTTCATCGGCTTTGCGCCGGTATCTGCACCGCGGGTGATCGTCGCGGTGACCATCGACGAACCCTCGAACGGCGTCTACTACGGCGGCGCGGTGGCGGCACCGGTGTTCAGCCAGATCACCGCCGGTGCGCTGCGCATGCTCGGCGTCGCCCACGATGCACCGGTGAACAACGTCGTGCTGCCGCCGCCGGGCGCCGAAGTCAGGGAGGAAGTGTGACCGGGCAGGCCTTTGCCATGTCGGCCTTCGATCCGGCCGTGCTCGAACCGCTCGGCATGCCGGTGACCTCGCTCGCGCTCGACAGCCGGCGGGTATGCCCCGGCGACGTGTTCGTGGCCTGTCCGGGCCGTGCCACCGACGGCCGCGCGTTCATCGCGCAGGCGATCGGTCGCGGTGCGGTCGCGGTGCTGTGGGACACCTCCGGTGCGTTCCGCTGGAATCCGGCCTGGCAGGTTCCGAACCTGGCCCTCGAGGCGCTGCCGGCCCGGCTCGGTGCGCTCGCAAGCCATGTGTACGGGCATCCGTCGCAGTCGCTGTCGGTGATCGCGGTCACCGGCACCAACGGCAAGACGTCGGTCGCGCGCTGGATCGCCCAGGCACTCTCGGCGAGCGGACGCAAATGCGCCGTGCTGGGCACGCTCGGGGCCGGCTATCCGGACGGCGCTTCGATGCAGCCGCTCGCCAACACCACGCCCGACGCGGTCACCTTGCATGCGGCCCTCGCGCGCTTCGTGCGCGAGGGCGCGCGCGCGGTGGCACTCGAGGCTTCGTCGATCGCGCTCGACCAGCATCGCCTCGATGCGGTGAAGATCGACGTAGCTGTTTTTACCAACCTCACCCGCGACCACCTCGACTATCACCCGGACTTCGCTGCCTACGGCGCCGCCAAGGAGCGCCTGTTCGAATGGCCGGCCCTCGGCGCGGCGGTGATCAACCTCGACGACCCGTTCGGCCGCGGGCTGGCAGCGCGCGCTGCGGCGCGCGGCGTGCCGGTGCTCGGGTTCGCCCTGCACGACGGCGCGGTGGCAATCGCCGGGCACGATCTACGCCTGGACCGGCGTGGCCTGCAACTCGAGATCGCGATCGGCGGCGTGCGCGTACCGGTCGCCAGCCGCCTGCTGGGCGCTTTCAATGCGTCTAACCTGCTTGCCGCGGCGGGTGCCCTGGTGGCCGCCGGCATCGACGCGGCGCGGGTGGGCGCACTGCTGTCCGGCGTCGACGCGCCGGCCGGGCGGATGGAGCGGGTACGCACCGGCGCGGGGGAAGGCAGCGACCTGCCGCTGGTGGTGGTCGACTATGCGCATTCGCCCGACGCCCTGGAAAAGGCGCTGCAGACCCTGCGTGCGACGCTGCCCGAGGGTGGCCGGCTCTGCTGCGTGTTCGGATGCGGTGGCGATCGCGACCCGGGGAAGCGGCCGGTGATGGGCGCGATCGCCGCCCGCCTGGCCGACCGTGTATGGGTCACCAGCGACAATCCGCGCGGCGAACCTGCCGACCGGATCATCGATGAGGTCCTCGGCGGTGCGCGCGATGCATCGGCGCCAGCGGTGCTGCACCGCGAGGCGGATCGTGCGCGCGCGATCACCCAGGCGATCGACGATGCCGGCGCGGCCGACATCGTGCTCGTGGCGGGCAAGGGGCACGAGGCCTGGCAGGAGATCGCCGGCGTTCGCCATCCGTTCGACGATCGCTCGATCGCGGCGTCCGCGCTGCGCGCGCGGGCGGGAACCGGGGACTGATGCGATGACCCTGATGAAACTGTCCGACGTCGCCCTGATCACCGGTGGCCGGCTCGCTGGCGAGGATGCACCGTTCGAGTCGGTGACGATCGACAGCCGCAGCCTGGTTCCGGGGGCGTTGTTCTTCGCGATCCGCGGCGAGAACTTCGACGGCCATGATTTCCTCGGACAGGTTGCGCGCGCAGGGGCCTGTGCCGCCGTGGTCGGCAGCCCTGTCCCCGGCGCACATGGTGCGGCGGGTGCCACGGGCCTGCCGCTGGTGGTCGTCGACGACACCCGTGCCGCACTCGGACAACTGGCGGCTGCATACCGGGCACGTCTGCATGGGCCGCTGGTCGCGATCACCGCGAGCAACGGCAAGACCACCATCAAGGAAATGACTGCCGCCATCCTGCGTGCCCAGGCAGCCCTGCACGGTACCGCGCCGATGGCCGTACGCGCCGACCCGGTGGCGTTCGAGGCCGCCGTGGCTGCGTCGGTGCTGGCCACGCCGGGCAACCTGAACAACGAGATCGGCGTGCCGCTGACGCTGCTGGCCATCAGGCCGGCGCATCGCTGCGCGGTGATCGAGATGGGCATGAACCATCGCGGCGAGATCGCGCGCCTGACGCGGATCGCGCAACCGGACGTGGTGGTGATCGGCAACGCCGGCGTCGCGCATATCGAGAACCTGGGCTCGCGCGAGGAGATCGCCGCGGCGAAGGGCGAGATCATCGAGGGGCTGGCACCTGGCGGAACCGTCGTGATCAATGCCGACGACCGCTTCGCCGGTTTCTGGCGCGCACTCGCCGGCGCGAACAGGGTGGTGGATTTCGGGCTCGAGCATGCGGCGGCGGTCAGCGCCCGCTGGCGCCTCGATCCGGAAGGCGCCGAGCTCGCGCTGCGGACCCCACTGGGCGAGGTGCAGGCACGCATCGGCGCGACTGGATTGCACAACGTGCGCAACGCCCTTGCCGCGGCTGCCGCAGCGATGGCCTGCGGCGCCAGCCTGGACGCGGTACGCAACGGCCTGGCCGGCTTCCGGCCGGTGGCTGGCCGCCTGCGCATCATCCCCGGACTGGAAGGCTCGACGGTGATCGACGACAGCTACAACGCAAACCCGGATTCGGCGCTCGCCGCGATCGAGGTTCTCGCCAGGCGCAAGGGCGTGCGCGTGCTGGTGCTCGGAGACATGGGCGAGCTCGGCCCGGATGCACCGCAGATGCACGCCGAGGTCGGCGCGGCCGCGCGCCGCTTCGGCATCGACCAGGTGCTCACGCTGGGCGAGCAGGCTGCGCGGGCAAGCGAGGCATTCGGCGCCGCCGGGCGCCATTTCACCGACCCCGGCGACCTCGTGGCAACGGCCCGGCGGCTGCTCGATGCGCGGGTGACGCTGCTGGTCAAGGGGTCGCGTTTCATGCGCATGGAGCGCGTGGTCGCACAACTGGCCGCCGCGCCCGTGGACGAAGGACACTGACCCATGCTGCTCGCGCTCGCCCAGTGGCTCACCCAGTATGAACGCGCGTTCAACGTCTTCAGCTACCTCACGCTGCGTGCGGTGCTGGCGATGATCACGGCGGTCTTCATCTGCCTGATGGTCGGGCCGGCGATGATCCGCAAGCTCACGCTGTACAAGATCGGCCAGTCCGTGCGCGACGACGGTCCGAAGTCCCACCTGGCCAAGGCCGGCACCCCGACCATGGGTGGGGCGCTGATCCTGGTGTCGATCGCGGTCACTGTCCTGCTCTGGGCCGACCTCACCAACCGTTTCGTCTGGGTGGTGCTGGTGGTCACGCTGGGCTTCGGCGTCATCGGCTGGGTGGACGACTACCGCAAGGTGGTGCATCGCAACCCCAAGGGCCTGTCCGCGGGCACCAAGTACTTCTGGCAGTCGGTGATCGGTCTGGCGGCCGCGATCTTCCTCGCCTGGAGCGGTGGCCCCGCACAGACCGAGCTGATCGTGCCGTTCTTCAAGAACTTCGCGTATCCGCTGGGTGCAGTCGGTTTCATCATCCTCACCTACTTCGTGATCGTCGGCACCAGCAACGCGGTCAACCTGACCGACGGGCTGGATGGCCTGGCCATCCGGCCCACGGTGATGATCGGTTCGGCACTGGGCATCTTCGCCTATGTCGCCGGCAATGTCGTATTCGCGAAGTACCTCGGGTTTCCGCTGATACCTGGTGCTGGCGAACTGACCGTGTTCTGCGCGGCGATCGCCGGGGCAGGGCTCGGCTTCCTGTGGTTCAACGCCTATCCGGCCGCCGTGTTCATGGGCGATGTCGGTGCGCTTGCGCTCGGTGCGGCGCTGGGCACCATCGCGGTGATCACGCGGCAGGAGATCGTGCTGTTCGTGATGGGTGGTGTGTTCGTGGTCGAGACGCTCTCGGTGATCCTGCAGGTGGCCTCCTTCAAGCTCACCGGCAAGCGGGTGTTCAGGATGGCACCGCTGCACCATCACTACGAACTCAAGGGCTGGAAGGAGAACCAGGTCGTGGTTCGCTTCTGGATCATCACCGCCCTGCTGGTGCTGGCAGGCCTGTCCACGCTCAAGCTGCGCTGACCTTCCGATGAGCGCAGCCAACCACGCCACCCGACCTGCAGCGGCATCCGCATCCGGATCCGCTGGCGTGGCCGCGCGCGCGATCGGCGGCGG